>NZ_JALJRC010000023.1:0-83593 GCF_024519925.1 Cytobacillus sp. Bac17
TGTCGATGCAGGCGATGCTTACTTTCGCTGCCATGAATTTGAAGAAAATGGCCAACTGGACTTGGCAAGGTCCAGAAATGGCCTAAATGATAACCTCGGAGAGGTCTGCAATTCTCTGTAATTACTTGAAGTCCTACAAAAAATCAAAAAAAGAGTTCGGAATGAGACTATTCCGAACTCTATTTGTCTACAAACTGAAAGCCGCCTAATTTTTAGGCGGCTTTTTCTAATTATTTCTTAAAAACTCCGGTCCTTTTCCGGAACTCCCTTCGAGGTCATTCCTCCAGATAGAATAAATTTCATTGCATTTTCCGGCTTAACATCTATGATCTCGATTTGATCCTTTGGTATTAAGAATGTGAAGCCGGCTACCTGGAAAGTCTGCGGAACATAGACAGCCGCATATTCCTTCAGCGGGTCATAAAATTCTTCCAATTCTTCTGAAGTAATAAACCCGAGACTCTTCATTTCGGTCCCAGGGATTGTAACCAATGCTACTTTTGAGAAAGATTTCTTTTCACCCAAGAAGGAATGGACAGTATCTTTAATGACTGTGTAAATCGTTTTAACAAGAGGAATTCTTTCCAGCATTCGATCCACAAGTTTAATAATGGAACCTGTAAGGAAATTGGTGGAAAGCCATCCTAATAAAGTAATCAGGATAAGTGTAGCTATTAGTCCGATTCCAGGGATATAATCATCTTTTAAATAAGGCTTTAAGAGATTCCCCAAAATGCTGTCTAAAAACAAAAAGGTTTTTACCACAACAAATATTGCTAAAATAATGGGCACAATTGTTAGAATCCCATTGATAAAATTCTTTAATAAACTTTTCATGAATTTCTCCTCAATCGAACGAAAAACCTTCCTATTCTGATCTGCTCAGGATGGAAGAAATTTGAATAACAGCATCGTTCGTGCTGTTGTTTACTGATTTTTCATCCGATACAATAAATTTCACATGGTGCGTTCCGTGATCAAGGCCGCTAATGATATACTGGTATCGCTCTTTAGTTAATGGCCACCAAGCGGATAAAGATGTGATATATGCATCATCTATAAAAACATCCATCTTTCCGCCTTTTTCACTTCGAATCATATTGACGCCTAGGAAGGGGCCGCTAAATTGATATTCAAGACTGTCACCCGCCTTGCTGCTCTCCCAAATGCCGTCTTTGTGAATAAATGAACCCGATATGTCCGTTACATGAGGAATCGATGCTATTTCAATATCCGCATTTTCATGAATGGGGGCAGAAAGTTCAGCAATTTCTGCATGACTGCCGGCTAATTCTCTTATTTTCTTTATTAGTGTATCTGCATATATTTTGTAGCCCTCATCATTTGGATGGACCATATCCTTTGTCAGTTCCTGAGCAGGCAATCCGGATTGTCCGAACGGCTTTCTCATATCCACATTTTTTGCGCCATAGTGATTAGAAATAACAGAAATGGCCTGGACAAATGCTTCATTATCAAGCGGATTTTCTGTAATGGTTATGATCTCGGTATCAGGGTAGAGCTGTTTGGTTTTCCGGATAAGCCCTTCGTAGAAATATGAAAATTGCTTTTCATCCATATATTTGCGGTCATTCTCCCCAAACACGATAAAAGTTAAATCAATTTTCCCTAAATGTTCGGATTGCTGAAGCTTATATAAGCCTTCAAAGGCAGTGGCACCGCTTTGGACTATAGAATGCCTTCTGGCTTTGATTTCAAATTCACTATGAAGATGCCGCTCAAGCCTTGTAAACCATGCAGATGATTTGGAGGTCGCACCTGACCCCCTGCCAATGCTATCCCCGATAATGAGGTAATTGATATTCTCTTTTGATGATAACTTTTGATACACGTTAGTTGGATTTGCCCCTTCAACTTTAGATAGGCTATCAAACAAATGATACAAACCATATATAAAAGTGATGATAAAAAAATATATGCCGATCTTCCTTTTCTTCATTGGTTTGAATCCCCCGCTTCTTTTCTGAATCCTTAATGTTATCGTACCCTAATAATGGCTATGGGGGAAGATTTAAAATGGAGTTCAGCGTTTTTTTATAAAAATGGGCAAATGCACATGCGGGTCAAGTTCTCCGCACATACATTAATATTGAAAATGCCCAAGAAATCTTGTTGAGGAGTGATTATTAATGTATAAAGGTGCAGTTGCTGGTGCTGGCTACGACCAATGTTTTCCAGGATATGGATATCCTGTAGCGGGTGCTCAATATGGAGGATGCGGATATGGCGGTTTCGCATTGATCGTCGTATTGTTCATTCTATTGATCATTATCGGAGCATGCTGCTGTGGAAATTGGTAATATAAAATGAATCTTGTGGAGGCTGCTCTTTAGGAGCAGCCTTCAGTTTGTTAAGGGGCCAGCAATTGCGGTTTATTCGCGGAATTTTACATAAACTTTTGTAAAACCGAACAATATTGATTAATTTTATTAAATAGTTCGTAAAAAGATTGACCATTTATTCAGTGTTTGATATAGTTACCTAGGGTTGATGAAATTAACGAATAATGCGTCTGGGGGAATAGGACGATGAATGCAAATTATGATGTTATTGTTGTCGGTGCTGGACCGGCTGGAATATTTACTTGTTATGAACTAACACTAAAAATGCCTGAAGCAAATATTTTATTAATTGATAAAGGTCATGATATTTATCGGAGGAATTGTCCGATTTTACAGAAAAAGATTGAGAAATGCCCGCCGGCCGCGGGAAGAAAAGAGTATGCAGGGTGTTTGCCGGCATGTTCAATCACCAATGGTTTTGGCGGAGCAGGGGCTTATTCAGATGGGAAATTCAATATTACAAGTGAATTCGGCGGCTGGATGACAGATTATCTCCCTGATTCCCAGGTTGTTGAATTGATCAAATATGTAGATGAAATTAATTTGAAACACGGTGCAACTGAAAGCATCACAGATCCAATGACGGCTGAAGTGAGAGATATTGAGCGCCGCGGTTATGCAGCGGGACTGAAACTTCTTCGTGCACAGGTTAGGCATTTAGGTACGGAGCAGAACCTTGAAATACTAAAAAGCATTTATGAATATTTGCGTGAAAAAATTGATATGTCTTATAAGACAGAGGTTGAAGATCTTATAACCGAAAAAACGCCTGATGGCCATCGCATTATGGGGGTTAAGCTTAAGTCCGGAAATGAAGTTCATGCTGATAAGGTGGTTGTAGCACCCGGGAGAGATGGATCTGTTTGGCTGGCAAACCTCCTGAAGTCCCGCCGCTTAAAGATGATCAATAATCAAGTCGACATTGGTGTCCGGGTCGAAACTTCCAATATTGTCATGGAAGAGATTAATAAACATCTTTACGAAGGAAAGTTCACATTTAATACATCTGTCGGTACAAGAGTTCGGACATTCTGCAGCAATCCTTCTGGCCATGTCGTAGTGGAAAACCACTCCGGAATCATGCTGGCGAATGGCCATGCTTATAAAGACCCTAAACTGGGAAGCCCGAATACAAACTTTGCTCTGCTTGTATCCCATACATTCTCAGAACCGTTTGATAAGCCAAATGAGTATGCACACGAAATCTCAAGGCTTGCCAACAGCCTTTCAAACGGCGGAATCATTGTTCAAAAGTATGGAGATATATTAAAAGGAAGAAGATCAACTGAGAAGAGGATTAAAGAAGGTTTCCTGGAGCCAACCTTAAAAGAGGCGGTACCTGGCGACCTAGGCCTTGTGCTTCCATATAATACAATGAAAAGCCTGATTGAAATGACTGAGGCTTTAAACCATGTATCTCCTGGTCTTGCATCAGAACATACACTTTTTTATGGCGTAGAGGCAAAATTCTACTCTGCGCGCCCAAGACTTAATAACCGTTTCGAAACGGAAATTAGCGGCCTTTATGTCGGCGGGGACGGTGCAGGCATCACTAGAGGTCTCGCACAAGCGGGAGCTTGCGGAGTCTGGATTGCAAGGGATATCGTAGAAAAGAAAAGCAATGCACCAAGAAGGGAAGCTGCAATAGTATAAAAGCAGAAAGGCCAAGCTGAAAAGCTGGCCTTTTTTCAATATGTAAAAACAGTCATTTCTTAACGAGATTGTATCTGATAAAATGTAAAAAAAATAAACAAGGCTCAAAGGAGCAAAGGAGAGGACATAATGCTTGCAGAGCGTTTAAAGCCAGGAGATGAAATCCGGGTCATTGCACCGGCAAGAAGCATGGCCATCATAAAAGGCGAACAATTGCGAATTGCCCAGGAACGGCTGAATCAGCTTGGATTCACAATAACATACGGCAAAAATGCAGAATTGCATGATGAGTTTTTCAGTACTTCTATTGAAGAGAGAATTGAAGATTTGCATGATGCTTTTACTGATCCTAATGTAAAGGGGATCCTCACAGTGATTGGCGGCTATAACGCCAACCAGCTTTTGAATTACATAGACTTCGAGATAATAAAAAACAATCCGAAAATACTTTGCGGATTTAGTGATATCACGGCACTGCAGGGAGCAATTTATAAAAAAACAGGATTGATCACCTATTCAGGCCCGCATTTTTCAAGCTTCGGTGTGAAACATGGGTTTGAGTACACTCTTGATTCTTTTATTAATGCAGTAACCAATGACGCTCCCTATGAAATCCTCGCTTCGTCAGATTGGAGTGATGATCCATGGTATCTTGATCAGGAAGACAGGCATTTCATCAAAAATAATGGGTATACGGTAATCCAGGAAGGGGATGCAGAAGGGAGATTAATTGGAGGGAATTTATGCACACTTAATTTGCTGCAGGGGACAGAATTCATGCCATCATTAAAGGATTCAATCTTATTTATTGAAGATGATGAGGAATCACATGCTCTTACATTTGATCGGGATCTTCAATCACTCCTGCACCTGCCTGATGCTCAAGGCATCAAAGGAATCCTGATTGGCAGATTTCAGAAGAATTCCCAGGTTACCGAAGAGGCACTGAGAAAGATTATTGAGTCAAAAAAAGAGCTTCACGGCATTCCTGTGATAGCTGATGTGAATTTTGGCCATGTACAGCCTTATGCCACTATCCCGATTGGAGGAAGGGCAGCAATAAAAGCAAAAGGTTTTGAAAGTGAAATTTGGATTGAACAGAGATAATTAATCCCCGGATCATATGCCGGGGTATTTTTATGCAAAGAAAAAAATACAACCATTTCCTGTAGTAAATCTCTGTAAATGTTTGTATTATATTTCTATCATACCCAAATGAGGTGCACAATGGAAATTCTGGAAAATCTAAAAGGCCTGGCAGAAGACAGGCAGTTTTTAAAGGCGCTGAATGTTCTGGCTAATGAGTTGGAAGATATGAAAAAATCAAAATTCTCAATTATTAAGAATAAATTAGCAAAAATATCTTCAGTTGAAGATTTTAAGCTGCTCATTCGATTATTTGACCACGGAGTGATGTACCAATATAGCGGGTTTCTTGCCCGCTATGCACACAGGCGTTTTAAAACACTTCAAACCGCCATTTGGTATTGCGATGAGTTAATTGACAGTGGAAGGTCACTGGAAGCAAATTATATTATAACGGAATATTTGAAAAAGATGCCGCATGAAGCAGAAACTGAGCTGAGGATAAGTGCTTTATTTACAGAAGTACATAGCCTTCTTGAGTTAAAAAGAACAAAAGAAGCAGTGAAAAAGCTCGTTGAAATGGAGGCGATCAGCGAAAAGCCAATCTGGGATAAACTTGGATTTTATTATCTGCAGATAGGAGACCGTGCAAAGGCAGAATCTCATTTAACTGCTGGCCTGAGAGATGAAGAACGGGGACTTGCTTGTTATCTTTTGTTATCAGATCTATACGCATCAAATGGAGGAGGAGGAAAGTCTCTTCAAACGATTAAAGAAGGCATGGAAGTCCACCCGCAGGCGCCTGCATTAAAATTGGAGCTTATTCGCAGATACAGAGATTTCGGCTTGCATGAGGACATGCTAGCAGAAATGAGTGAGCTCGATCGACTTGTTCCTTTTCACAGCTATGAGTGCTATTTTGAACATCTTAGAGCTCTTTCCTACTATCAAAAAGATGAACTTGAAAAATTACATCACTTTATCTCTCAGAAGAAAATGAAGGACAGTCCTTTCTCAGGAGATAAGGGGTTTTCTGAAACAGGTGATGCAGTAAAGCTCTCAATCAATCCAATTGTACAGAAAAGCAATTACTGTGTGCCTGCCAGCTTTGAAATGCTCTTTTCTTATTTTGGTAAAAAGGAAACTCAGGATGATATTGCTGAACATATTTTTGATGTGACTGGTTCAAAGCTGTCTGCATCTGCGGAATACCTTGAAAAAGAAGGTTTCGCATACCGTTTCTTTACAGGTGAAAAGGAGCGTTATAAGGCATTATTGCAGCAGGGGATACCCATCATCCTTAGTGTGGACTTTGAGGCATCTTCACATGTGCAGGTTATGATTGGGATTGATGAACGATTTGGCTTTTATTTGGTACAAGATCCAAACTTTCTTGATACAATGTATGTTCCTTATGGGGAGTTCCAAAAGCTTGCTGTAAATACTAACTTTTTGTCGATTGCGGCAGTGCCAATAGAGAGAGAGGCGGAGCTTGAATTCCTGCCTATGGATGATCACCTGTATTATAAAAAACTTCACTCCCTTTCGGAAATGGTTGAAGAAGACATAATGAAAAGTGAACCTGCTATGGCAGACTTTTTATCTTCTTCAATGAATGAGCCTTATACGCTCATATATACATTAAAATTTTTTTCCGGGGATAAACATAAAGAATTCATTATTAAATGTTCCGAAAAGCTGCTGGCCATTTTTCCTGAGTCAGACTTTTTTAAGCTGTATGCAGCTCAGGCATATATACGTTTAAACGAAATCGATCGAGCGGAAAATACTTTATCACTTGTCAATAGAAAAACCTTTAGCCCATTATACCAATATTTGAGTGGAAGGATCCAGATGTATAAGGACCAATACTATTCTGCGATTGGCTATTTCAGAAAATCCCTTCAGCTTGACCCAGACCAATACTATATTTGGAGTTATATTGCGCTGTGCTTCCTCTATAATTCTGAGACGGAAAATGCGAAAGAAATGTCAGACATTGCACTAAATATAAATGAGCAAGACCGCTTTATTAGAGTAAATCATGCCATAATTCTTACGGATCAGGAAAAGTACAATGAAGCACGCTCGATATTCAGCCAGCTTCTTCGTGAAGATCATGGTGATGCGCATGTATGGTATGAGAGAGCGAAGCTTGACCAGGCAGAAGGAAAAATCCGCAAAGCAGAAAGAGGCTACATAATTTCAGCCAGCCTGGATGCTGAAATTTCTTATCCATATCTGGCTCTTGCCGACTGCTATGAATATTTGTTTGAAGATAAAATGCGTGCTGAAGAGATTTTACTGAAAGGAGCGGGGGTATCAGGAAGTCCGCAGATTTTAATTCGCTTGGGTGATCTTTACAAAGATCATGAGGAATATGAAAAAGCAGAGAGTATTTACTTCTCCTGTATTGAAGAAAATCCTAATGAGGTTTTTGCCTATCTGGGTTATGCATTTGCTATCTCTGAAATGAAGAGGCCAGATGAAGCAGCAGAATTTATAAGACAACATGAAGCACGTTTCAGTGAGGATAGCGAATTTTTAATAAATGGGGGCAAACTGGTTGCAGACTTTGCACAAGACCTGAAGGATTCCCACCTGCTGGAGGCAGGAATGTCTCTAATTGAAAGGGGATTTAACTACGTTGATCAAAATCTGAATGAAGCCCTGGAGCTATATGTAAATATAGCAGAAGAGTCGCCTTATGTGAATCGTGCAATCGCTTTTCTGGAAGCAAAGGCTGATGAAGACTCTCAAACTGACTATCTATGCTATACGGGCACTTTATATGAAAGTGCTGAGCGATATGCTGAAGCAATTAGCCTTTATAAAAGAGCCATCGGGGAAAATGAAACAGCTTTTCCATACTACAGGCTGGGGGAAACGTATTTTAGACTTGAAAAGTTTGAACCGGCGATTAAAGCATTTAGAAAATGTCTTGATCTTAATCCTGAAACAGAGGGGGCATATAGCCGCATTGCACAAATCTATGGGATTTTAGGAAATGAACTGAAGGAAGCAGAGTATATGCTGAAGCTGATTGATAAGGCTCCTCTAAGAGTTAATATTGAATATTTATCAAGCTTACTATCCATGGAAGAGCTTCGGGGGGTTATTGAAAAATTAATTCGTATGCAGGGTGAAGTTCTGGAAACATGGAGATTGGATAGCCTTGCTTATGCTTATGGAGCTGCAGGAGACAGAATCAAGGAAGAGGAATGTCTTTTGCAGGCCCTGAATCTGGATTCTCAATTAGCTGAAATAAAACATCACTATTCAAAATTGCTTATAGAGAATAAGAAATATAAAGAGGCTAGGAAGCTTCTGGAGGAACTTATTAAAGAATATTGGGATGATGAAGACATATATGAAACTTTAATTGTGCTATTTGTCGAAACCAATAAAATTTTACACCTTCCGGCATTCCTCGGGAAAATTAGAACTGAAAAAACGGAAAAAAGCCAGGTATTCTTAAAGGCAGCTGATGCATTGGCCCAGCATGCAAGCGGTGTGGATTGGGAAGCTGATCAAAATTTCTCCTTCATTGGAAGGTTTGTTCAAAAGTTGAGAGAGAAGACAAAGCAGATTACTTTGTTTGGAGTGATTATCGACTTATATGAATCCTCAATCAGACATAATCCGTTTAATAAAAATGCACCAATCGGTCTTGCGGGATTCTATGAATCTGTAAATCTTGAGGAGGATGCCAAAAAGGTTCTGAAATCTTCTCTTGAAAAAGATTGGGATTTTATTACAGCCTATCAGCTTGTACAGATCCATATGGCGGGCGGGAATGATCCCATTGAGGAAGCTGCAGAGATGAACACAGCAATAAAACTGCTGGATGCCTGCCTAAAAGAAAAGCCGAACGATACACATCTCATGCTCTTAAAGGCAGTTGCATTTACACACAGGATGCGATTCACCCAGGCAGAAACAATCTTAAGAAAGGTGTTAACAGAAAATCCGTATGAAAAAGAAGCCCATTTTAGATACGGACAATTATTAAATAAAAGAAAACGGTATGAAGAAGCAATAGAGATTATGGAAGAAGGATTAAAGTTTCATACCGATGATACTTCCTTATATATTGAACTGGCTATTTCTTTTCATAAAATAAAGGATGTTGAAAAATCACTAAAACTAATGGAGGAAGCGCTTGAAATTGATCCTGATCTTTTGATAGCGAGATATAATAAAGCTTGCTATCTATCAATCTTAAATAAATTGAAAGAAGCTGAAGAAGAACTTGAGTATGTCTTTCATCATGATGAAGAAGGATATTTTCAAGAACTTGCAGAGGAAGACATTGATCTGATGAACCTGAAAAAAAGCATTATTTAACCAAAAAAACAGCCGATTACACCGGCTGTTTTTTTAATTCCTGCAAATGGTTCATTTTAAAGATATGAATATTCTTTAAGAAAGATTTTGGAAGTCATTTCATATATTTTAATATATTGGCCCAGAAGATAGCGTCACACTTTACAATTCTGCTTCAACTTTAGAGCCCAAGACGCTTTTTTTCCACGAATAACAATGGAGGGGTTTCTGAAATGGATCAATCAAACCTAATTAAGCCAATGCTTCATGCACATTATCCAGTTATTGATTATGGCATAGGCGTCTATTTATATGATACTGACGGAAAGGAATATTTGGATGCATCGTCTGGCGCGATAACGGCAAATATTGGCCATGGTGTTGAGGAAATCATTGAGGCAATGCATGAACAGGCTAAGAAAGTCTCTTTTGTGTATCGTTCGCAATTTACCAGCGGGGCAGCTGAAAAGCTGGCTCTTAAAATAGCGGAAGCGGCAATTGGCGACTTAAATTGGAGCTTTTTTGTGAACAGCGGCTCTGAGGCCACTGAAACAGCTATGAAAATTGCGATTCAATACTGGCAGGAAAAAGGCATTCAGACAAAAACAAAGGTGCTTTCAAGGTGGATGAGCTATCATGGCATAACTCTGGGTGCTTTATCAATGTCAGGTCATACGGGCAGAAGGGCGCGTTTCATACCGCTGCTTGAAGATTTTCCTGTCATTCATCCGCCATATTGCTATAGGTGTCCATACAAGCTGGAAGCGCCTGAATGCGGATATCTGTGTGCCCATGAACTTGAAACCGTCATTAAACGGATAGGGCAAGAGAATATTGCTGCATTTATCGCAGAGCCAGTCATTGGGGCTGCAGGGGGTGCTATAACCCCTCCAAAAGATTACTACAGGATAATAAAAGAAATTTGTGACCGGCATGACATTTTATTTATTGCTGATGAGGTTATGACCGGTTTTGGCAGAACGGGCACAATGCTTGCCTGCGAGCAATGGAATGTAAAACCTGATATTGTCGCACTTGGTAAAGGAATGGGGGCCGGGTATGCTCCGATTGCGGCTGCCCTTGTAAGCGATGAAATTATGAAGCCTATTTTGGCAGGGTCAAAGAGCATTATGAGCGGCCATACCTTAAGTGCCAATCCTCAGTCCTGCGCAGTTTCTCTCGCAGTGCTTGAGTATATTGAAAAAAACAACATCATCCCTGAAGTGGATAGCAAAGGTGTGTATTTGAAAAATAAGCTGACAAAACTGCAATCCAAATTTTCTTTTATTGGTGATGTAAGAGGAAAAGGACTAATGATCGGACTTGAATTTGTAAAAGATCATCTGTCCAGAGAGCCGTTTTCGAGAAAGTTTAATCTGACACAGAGATTAATACAGGAAGCGCAGGAACAGGGACTGCTTATTTACCCGGCGGGGGCAGGCAAAACCGGCATCGATGGAGATGCTGTATTGATTGCACCGCCGCTTACCATTACCAAAAGGGAAATTGATGATCTGGTGAAAAGGTTTGAAGGGACTTTGCAGATTTTCACAGAAAAACACTTGATCTTTGCTGAGGAAGAGGCTGAATAAATATGGAGAACACTTATAACAAAATCATTGAAATTGATGAGGCAATGAAGCATTTTCGGGATGGCATGATCATTATGTTTGGCGGATTTGGAGGAATTGGCACCCCTCCTGCCCTTATTGACGGAATTTTGGATAATGGATTCAAAGATTTAACGCTTATTGGCAATGATTCAGGGTTTCCCCATATTGGCATCGGGAAAGTGGTAAGCCAGGGAAGGGCGAAAAAAATGATTGCCTCCCATATCGGATCAAATCCCGTTGCTGGCCAATTAATGACAGATGGGAAAATGGAAGTGGAGTTTTCGCCACAGGGAATATTGGCAGAAAGAATCCGTGCAGGGGGAGTCGGCATCCCTGCCATTCTTTCCGATATTGGACTTGATAATGACATTGTAACAAGCAATAAACAAACATGTAATTTGAGTGGAAAAAAATATCTTGTTGAAACGGCTCTAACAGCTGAAATATCCATTGTCTTTGCAAAAAAAGCGGATCCTTACGGAAACTTAATTTATGACAAAAGTGCGAGAAACACAAACCCGCTTGTTGCTATGGCGGGAGATATGACCATTGCAGAAGTGGAGGAAATTGTCCCCCTTGGCAGCCTGGATCCTGATGAAATTATAACACCAGGGGTTTTTGTGGATTATATTGTCCCTTCGAAAGGAGTGAATTGGAAATGGGCATGGGAGTAGAAATCAGAGATCGCATTGCAAAACGTGCGGCTGAAGAAATAAAGAACGGGATGATTGTAAACCTTGGCATTGGAATTCCTTCGCTTGTTCCCAATCATTTGCCAGCTGGGACAAATGTGATGTTTCATGCTGAAAATGGCATTACAGGTATGGGGCCAAGTCCGGAGAAAGGGAAGGAAGATGAAAATCTCTGTAATGCTGGCGGATTTCCGGTTTCCGTTGTAAAAGGTGCTTCGTATTGTGACAGTACTATTGCCTTTGGGATGATACGCAGAGGAAGAGTTGATATGACGATCCTTGGCTCCCTGCAGGTGAGTGAAAAGGGAGATCTGGCCAATTGGATTGTCCCTGGTAAAAAAGTTCCTGGCATGGGCGGGGCAATGGAACTTGCCCAAAAAGCCAGAAAAGTAATTGTCCTTATGAACCAGACAGATAAGTATGGAAATTCAAAAATTGTGAACGAGTGCAGTCTGCCTCTTACATCTGCCCGCTGTGTAGACATGATTATTACGGAGATGGCTGTCTTTCAAATAACAAATCATGGTCTGACACTGACAGAATTGTTTGCACCGCACTCGATTCATGCAGTAAGGGCGAAAACCGGCTGCGGCTTTACCATTGCTGGGAATGTGAGAGTGATTAATTGATAGATAGTATCCTATGTTTGGCTGTGGTCTCAGAAAAGGAGTGGGAATATGAATGCTCATGCAAAGATTAAACAGTGGCTGGAAGAAAATAGGCAAAGGGGAACAAGACTTCTTCAGCAGCTTGTCCAGGAAGGAAGCATCCGTGGGAAAGAAAGCAGTGCACAGGCTGTCATCATTGAAAAATGCCGCAAACTTGGACTAACCCTGGATATTTGGGAGATTGGCAAGGAGCAATTGACCAAACATCCTGCTTTTTGTTCGGATAGAAAGGATTTTTCCGGAAATCCCAATGTAGTGGCTGTTTTGAAAGGAACAGGCGGAGGAAGGTCCCTTATCCTCAATGGCCATATTGATGTTGTTCCAGAGGGAGACCGAAATGATTGGGATCATGACCCATTTAGCGGCAGAATCGAAGATGGAAAACTATATGGCCGGGGTTCGACGGATATGAAAGGGGGAACAGTCTCACTCCTGCTTGCAATGGAAGCCATCATAACGCTTGGAATTAAGCTTAAAGGTGATGTGATATTCCAAAGTGTCATAGAAGAAGAAAGCGGAGGGGCGGGTACTCTGGCTGCTGTCCTCCGGGGATATACAGCCGACGGGGCAATCATTCCCGAACCGACAAATATGAAGCTCTTCCCAAAACAGCAGGGTTCGATGTGGTTTCGGATAACGGTAAAAGGGCGTTCTGCTCATGGAGGAACCAGATATGAAGGCATCAATGCAATCGAAAAAGCCATGACAGTTATGACAAAGCTTCAGGAACTTGAAAAATTAAGAAACCTTAGAATTGAGGATCCGCTATATTCCAAGATTCCTATACCAATCCCTATAAATATCGGAAAAATAAATAGCGGAGAATGGCCTTCTTCAGTGCCGGATATTGCCATCATAGAGGGAAGGATGGGGGTGGCGCCAGATGAGGAAATGAAATCTGCGGAAAAAGAGCTGGAACAGTGCCTGAAGGAAGCAGCACAAAATGATGCGTGGCTTAAAAAAAATCCTCCTCAAGTTGAATGGTTCGGCGGACGCTGGCTGCCTGGTGATTTGGAACAGGATCACCCTCTAATGACCGTAATATCGGAGTCTTTTGAAGAAGTAAAAGGCATGCAGCCGGCAGTTGAAGCATCACCCTGGGGCACGGATGGAGGCATATTATCCAAAGTGGGGAATACACCTGTTGTTGTCTTTGGCCCCGGTGTAACTGAAGCGGCCCATGATGTTAACGAGTATATCTCCTTGCAGGAAGTTTTTGAAGCTGCTGAAATCATTGCTCTGGCCATGATGGAATGGTGCGGCACTAATCAGTGAGAGGGGAAATGATGATGGGATCAATAAAAATAAGAACGGAGATACCGGGGCCGAGAGCGAAGGAATTATTGGCTAAAAAAGAGCAGAATGTGCCAAGGGGGCCGTTTAACACGATTCAGACATTTGCTGATAAGGGAAATGGAGTACTTCTGACAGATATAGACGGAAATACTTTTCTTGATTTTGCCGGGGCAATCGGCACATTAAATGTTGGCCATTGCCCGCCAAGGGTAGTGGAAGCCCTGCATGCCCAAATTGACCAATATCTTCATCCGTGCTTCCATGTCATGATGTATGAGCCTTATATTAAACTGGCAGAAAAGCTCAACAGCATTACACCTGGAAACCACAGCAAAAAAACATTCTTTTTATGCACCGGCGCAGAGGCAGTGGAAAATGCCGTAAAGATAGCAAGGAAATATACCGGCCGAAAAGGGATCATATCATTTGAGCGGGGGTTTCATGGCCGGACCTATATGTCCATGAGTTTAACAAGTAAGGTTAAACCATATAAATATGAATTCGGGCCATTTGCGCCTGAAACATATAAATGGCCTTACCCTTATTATTACCGCAGCGAAGGTCTGAAGGAAAAAGAACATGATCTTGCCTTACTTAAAAGATTCGAAACTTTTTTTCTCAGCGAGGTGCCTCCTGAAGAAATTGCTGCTGTCATTATGGAGCCTGTACAGGGTGAGGGCGGTTTTGTTATGCCATCTTCCCGTTTTGTAAAAGGTGTAAAACAGCTTTGTGAAAAGTATGGAATCCTCTTTATCGCTGATGAGGTTCAGACGGGATTTGGCAGGACTGGCAAAATGTTTGCTATGGAGCATTATGATGTTGTGCCGGATTTAATTACGATGTCAAAATCAATCGGTGCCGGATTGCCTATCAGTGCTGTAACTGGAAGGGCTGACATAATGGATTCACCGAATATCGGTGAAATTGGCGGAACTTATGGAGGCAGTCCGCTCGGGTGTACAGCCGCATTAGAAGTGATTCGAACAATTGAGGAAGAAGGATTATTAGGAAGGGCAAATGAAATCGGAAGCCTTTTTACTGAAAAATTTTCAGATCTTCCTTTAAAATATAAGCAAGTGGGTGAAGTTCGTTCTTTAGGGGCAATGTGTGCCATTGAATTTGTTAAAGATCAGGATACAAAGGAACCGAATAAGGAAATCGTTCAGGAGATCCTGTCAAAAGCGCACAAGCGCGGTCTCATTATTATGAGTGCTGGCCTCTATGGCAATATTATTCGCCTGCTTTCTCCGCTTATTACAACCGATGAACAGCTCAATGAAGGTTTAACCGTACTGGAAGAAGTAATAGGTGAATGCTGCACATAAGGAGGAATACAATGAAACAACATTTATGGATTGGCGGAAAGTTCAAGGAAACAGAGAACTACAAAGCATTGAAAAGCCCCTATAGCGGGGAAGGTATTGCAGAAGTTGCCATGGCTTCTCCTTCCGATGTGAAGTCAGCGATTGATGCGGCAGATCATGCCAGAAAAATAATGGCTGAAATGCCTGCTCATAAAAGGGCAGAAATACTGGAAAATGCAGTTGCCATTATGAAGGAAGAAAAAGAAGAGTGCGCAATGATCATTGCGCGTGAAGCATCTAAACCTCTAAAGGCTGCAAGAGGAGAAGTGGACCGCACCATCATGACATATACCTTCGCTGCCCAGGAAGCGCGCAAGCTTTATGGAGAGACAATCCCAATGGATGCTGCTCCTGGAGGCGAAGGCAGGGTTGCCTATACAGTAAAGGAGCCGCTTGGAATTATCGGCGCCATCACTCCATTCAATTTTCCTATGAACCTTGTTGCCCATAAAGTGGGTCCTGCAATTGCTGCCGGAAACACGGTTGTATTAAAGCCTGCATCCCAAACGCCAATGTCGGCATATAAAATAGCTGGTATTTTTCACAGAGCCGGACTCCCTGATGGAGCTCTGAATGTAATTACAGGGAGCGGCGGAACGGTAGGGGATGTGCTTGTTGCAGACGACCGCATATCGATGATTACTTTTACAGGGAGCCCTGCAGTAGGAAAGCAGATTCGGGAAAATGCAGGCTTAAAGAGAGTAACACTTGAATTGGGTTCCAATTCGGCAGTTGTAGTGGATGAGAATGCAGACGTGGAGAGAATTGTTCCGCGAATTGCAGCTGGGGCATTTGCCTTCCAGGGGCAGGTATGTATTTCCGTTCAGCGCATTTATGTCCATGAATCCCTGTACCAGACATTTGCCGAACGCTTTGTTGAGGAAGCCAAAAAGCTAAAAATCGGCGATCCGCTTAATGAAGAAACAGATATTTCTGCAATGATCTCCAAAAGCGACACCGACCGCGCGCAAAGCTGGATCGAGAGTGCCGTTAAGAGCGGAGCAGAACTTGCTCTTGGCGGAAAGGCAGCAGATAATACCCTGTATCCAACCGTCCTGCTGAACGTTGATAAATCAGAAAAAATTTCTTGTGAGGAAGCATTTGCACCTGTTGTCCATATTAATTCATTCAGCAGCTTTGAAGAGGCGCTTGCGCTTGTGAATGATTCAGATTATGGCCTGCAGGCTGGTGTTTTCACCAATGATGTGAATAAAGCCTTCAAAGCAGCAAGGGAGCTTCATGTCGGCGGTGTGATGGTTAACGATTTCCCAACCTTCCGCGTAGACCATATGCCATATGGTGGTGTAAAAATGAGCGGAATGGGACGTGAAGGCATAAAATATGCTGTTGAAGAAATGACAGAGATGAAGCTGATCAGCTTTAAAATTGACTAAGATGAAGGACAGGAACAGTAAGACCTCCACTTCGAGGATCTGGAAAAATCGTTGAGGGATAAGTGGGGGTCAAACTGCCCGTGAAGGCCCGAAAAGAAGAACAAAGACTAAGAAACGCCACCTCCTGTGGCAACGTCTTTGTGACCCACTTCCTGTGGGCCTCAACTAGCAATCAGTGGCGAAAATTGAAGTTCACTATATTTGGCCGGTAAAAGCGCTGATTCGGCCGAAAAAAAGGCGGAATTGGCCCGTATATCCTTCATCATCTATAATGCCTGGCCGTTTGGCCGGGCAGTTTTTTAATAGAAGGGGGTCTGAGCAATGAATAAAAAAGCTTCTGTAAAAACAATAAAAAAAGAAAACGTTCTTGCCGAATTATACCTTGATCCATTCAATAAACGCTTAAGAGTAGACGATTATGCAGGGAAATTGGAAGATGCTGTCCATGAAGCAGAGAAAACGGCAAAAGAACACCAGTGTGAGAAATTAATTTTTAGAGGAAGAGTGGAAAATTATACGGAACTGCTTGCTATGGGTTTTCAGTGCGAAGCTGTTATTGACGGATATTTCCGGGGATCTGATCAATACTTTTTCTGCAAATATTTCTCGGACGAAAGAAGAATCAATCCACATTGGATTTCAGAAGACAGCATTATTACAAATGTAGCTGCCCTTTCAAGAAACCCGGATGTCATCATGCCTCCATCCGAATATCAGCTTATGAAAATATCAGAGCAAAATGCTGAAAAACTTGCTGCACTTTATCGGGAAGTATTTCAAATTTATCCAACACCACTCCATGATCCCTCATATATTAAAAAGACAATCCAGGAAGGTACCATCTATTACGCATTTCAGTATAATGATGACCTTGTCAGTGCAGCTTCAGCGGAGGTCAATCTTTTTTATAAAAACGCAGAACTGACAGATTGTGCAACACTTCCGTCCCACCGTAAACATGGTTTAATGAAAATACTCCTTGAAAAATTGGAAAAAGATTTAAAATCGCAGGGTGTATTCTGTGCCTACTCCATTGCCAGAGCGCTGTCGTTCGGAATGAATGCCGTTCTGCATCAGCTGGGGTATTCCTATCGGGGCCGGCTTCTTAACAACTGTTATATTTTCGATAAACTTGAAAATATGAATGTCTGGGTAAAGAATTTGGCTGCTGAAGATTCCTGGAGCCATAAAAAATAGTGCCAGTTTTTCGGCACCACCCTGACAAATTTTCGGCACCCTTTCATATACATAAATATGGGAGGGGATTTTGATGACTGAAACTCAAAGCATTTCAAAAGAAGTTCTGGCAGCCATACTAAAGGGCATTGATGAAGGAATTCATGTTGTGGATTTGGATGGAAATACCATTTTTTATAATGAAATTGCTGCAAGGCACGATGGCCTGGAGGTTTCTGAGGTTATCGGAAGACCTGTTCTGAAAGTTTTTCCTTCATTGGATAAAGAGACAAGCACCTTACTAAAAGTAATGAAAACAAAAAAACCGATCTATAATCAGACGCAATCCTATGTTAACCTTCATGGCGCGCAAATAGAAACCATTAATACAACTCTCCCTATTACTGTAGATGGCAAAGTAGCAGGAGCTGTTGAGATTGCTAAGGACTATTCCAGATTAAAGCTTCTATCAGAAAGCCTTCTGGATTTGCGAAAAAAAATAAAACAGCCTGTCAAAAAAAAGACTCCTGTTCAGAATGTACAGTACACACTGGATAGTCTTCTTACTGTAAATCAGGAAATGCAAAAAATTAAGAAGGAAGCAGCCAAACTGGCAAAGTCTGATTCCTCCATTCTGGTGTTTGGCGAAAGCGGGTGCGGAAAGGAGCTTTTTGTTCAGGGACTCCACCATGCTTCCTCAAGAGCAGCCGGGCCATTTATTGCCCAGAACTGTGCAGCTATACCTGAATCCTTGCTTGAAAGCATTCTATTCGGAACGGCTAAAGGAAGCTATACAGGAGCTGTAGACAGACCAGGGCTATTTGAATTAGCCGATGGGGGAACACTCTTCCTTGATGAAATACATGCCATGCCAATTGAGCTCCAGGCAAAACTTCTTAGAGTGCTGGAGGATGGGATTGTCAGAAGAGTGGGAAGCCCGAAGAGCACCCATGTAGATGTAAGAGTGATTGCAGCCATGAATATCCATCCAGTGGAAGCACTGGAGAGAAATCAAATCAGAACAGACTTATTTTACCGCTTAAATGTTCTCACTTTCGGGCTCCTTCCTCTAAGGGATAGGAAAGAAGATATTGAATTTCTTGCACATCATTTTATGAGGGGATTTAATCAGGTTTTAGACAAAAACCTTTCAGGAGTCGGGGAGGATGTGCTTGCCTTTTTCAGACAATATCATTGGCCCGGGAATGTCAGGGAATTAAAGCATACAATCGAATACATGATGAATGTCTGTGAAGATCATTTTCTTAAAGCAGAGGATTTGCCTGTGATAATGAAACAGCAGCTGCAAAAGGATGAACAGGCTGTTTCACTAAAGGTTCAGCCATTAAAGGCGAGCATGGAAGAACAGGAAAAAGCATTAATTAAAAAAGCCCTTCTAGAGACCAATGGAAATATAAAAAGAGCCGCAAAGCTATTGGAGGTTCCGCGGCAAACGCTGCAATATAAACTGGCAAAGTATAATATTGATATAAATAACGGGAGTCTTGTCTGCAGCAATTATGAAAGTGCCGAATAATCGGCATTTTTTTTTGTTTCAAAGTCACCAGTTTAATAAAAATATCCCCTCAGCTGCTAACAATCGCCACTCAGTCAGGGTTTTCATATGATAATACGAAAGCTTCAGAATTGGCATGATTCTTGCAGTATATATTTTTAAAGAAATCCATATAGGGGGAATTTAAATGAAGAACTTTTTATATAAACCGGATCGGTACTGGAAAGATATTGAGCTGTGGAAGGATGTCACAGAAGAACAATGGAATGATTGGCTTTGGCAGCTGACAAATACGATTCGCACTGTTGATGATCTGAAGAAAGTCATCAATCTCACTCCGGATGAGGAAGAAGGAGTAAGGATCTCGACCAAGACGATTCCGCTGAACATTACACCTTATTATGCTTCACTAATGAATCCGGATGATCCGCGATGCCCGATCAGAATGCAATCGGTACCAATTTCAAAAGAAATATATAAAACAAAATATGATCTTGAAGATCCTTTGCATGAAGATGAAGATTCACCTGTCCCTGGCCTGACGCACCGTTATCCTGATCGTGTCTTATTTCTGGTGACAAATCAATGCTCCATGTATTGCCGCTATTGTACACGCAGGAGATTTTCCGGTCAAATTGGCATGGGAGTGCCGAAAAAACAGCTTGATGCAGCGATCAGCTATATCAGGAGTGCGCCTCAGGTTAGGGATGTTCTCATATCTGGCGGGGATGGACTTTTGATCAATGATAATATCCTTGAGTACATTTTGAAGAATTTGAGGGAAATCGATCATGTTGAAATCATCAGAATCGGCACGCGGGCACCAGTTGTTTTTCCGCAGCGGATTACCGAAAATTTATGCAATATCCTGAAAAAGTATCATCCGGTATGGCTGAATACACATTTTAATACTTCCATTGAGATTACCGAAGATTCTAAGAGAGCGTGTGAGATGCTGGCAAATGCCGGTGTTCCAGTAGGCAACCAATCCGTGATTTTGGCTGGTATAAACGATAGCGTTCCAATAATGAAAAAATTAATGCATGATCTTGTTAAAATCCGGGTCCGGCCTTATTACATTTATCAATGTGATTTATCTGAAGGCATTGGCCATTTCCGTGCACCAGTTTCAAAGGGGCTTGAGATCATTGAAGGATTAAGAGGACATACTTCCGGATATGCGGTTCCAACATTTGTTGTTGACGCGCCTGGCGGAGGTGGAAAAATCTCCTTGCAGCCAAATTACCTGATCTCACAAAGTGCCGATAAAGTGGTCCTTCGTAATTTTGAAGGAGTTATAACCACTTATCCGGAGCCGGAAAACTATGTTCCGGGCCGTGCTGAAGGGTATTTTAAAGAAGTTTACCCGGAAATGGATGAAAAACGGTCCAATGTCGGAATAGCAGCGCTGATGAATGATCAGCAGTTTAATCTTGTACCTGAAGGGCTCGCAAGACTTGACCGCCGCGAAAAATATGAAAGCGATCCGTCCCACAGTTCATTGAAGGATAAGCGTGACAAACGCGATGAACTAAAGGAAAAGAAATTCAATGCCCAGCAGACGAAACAGAAACCAGCAGCTGAAACGAATTCAGAGACCGCATCGGCAAAGGAATAGGAGGCTCATAATGCAAAGTAAATGTGCATGGTGTGAAAGCCAGAATATAAATGAAAGCAGGGAAACCGTTTATTGGGAGCTGCCTGATGGAACAAGGGCCATCCAAATTAATGAGACCCCTTCCATTTCCTGCAGGGATTGTGAAATGGTTTACCAGTCAGATGATCTCGTTAAGGAGATTGAGGACCAACTATTTTTGATTGATGTGAAAAAGATTGGAAAAGAGATTAGTTTCGAAAAGCTGATGGAGCAGCCAAGGCTGCTGAAGCGAAATTATTTCGATTTCTCTTCCTATGATAAGTAAGTGATAAGGGCAGCCCGCAAAGCTATGCGGGCTGCTTTTCTATGTAATAGTAGACGAACTGAGCACAATTCGATTATAGTAGAAAATAAATTAATGAACGACAGAATAAAGGGGAAGGCGTTAGTATGTCCAAAACTTTCTATCACTTTTTAATGAAATACAGACACCCTGCACCAATGGACGACATCAGCCGTTTTGCCAATGAGGCATATGAGGATCACAGCTTTCCGAAAACAGCCTATGAGTATGATGAGGTCAGCTCTTACCTCGAATTGAATGGAAGTTATCCTGAGAGCATGTCTGTATTTGATGAAGTCTGGCAATTGTATATACTTTCTGAAAGCTAAATGAACACTTTGAAACACTCCGGCACAGGAGTGTTTTTTTATTTGGCTGTTTTCGTAAAGGTTGTTGCTTTTGGGCAGGTAACTAATTTATGAGTTGATTGGAGCGGAAGGCACTTGATCCTCGAAAATGCTGACGCATTTCCTTCGTGCTGTGCCCATTCGAGGAAGCTTATTCAATGTCCTGCGGGAGGAGAGGGAAGTGTGAGACCCCGCAGGCGAAGCCGAGGAGGCTCGCATTCCTCCCCGCGGAAAGCAAGTGCCTGGAAATCAACGGGCAGTATTCAAAAATAAAAATCATCAATCATTGAAAAAGAGCCATTTTTTGAGAATGGCTTTTGATTGATTGTGATGAACGTACGGACGATTTTCATAAAAAGTGCATATACTATTGTATTCAATACTCACGACTCAGTCATTGAGAGGATGGAGGAAATGAGCAAAAAGAAGAAACCAAAGTACAAAATCGGTGATACAGTCGTGATCACTATTTATGGTACAGTCGGAAAAGTAACAGATGTGAAATGGCTAGATGATATGTACGTCTATGAAGTCAATAAAAGTGAAGGTCTATATATGGAATCCAGCCTTCAAATGCTTTCTGAGTATGAAGGTGAGATTATGGAAAAGGAGCATATTGACATCGAATATAAATACTTTTTTGGTGACCTTGTCCAAGTCAAGGGGTATGGTTCGGATCTCTTCAAAATAGTAGGCTTCAGGACGGAAATTTGGAGATACAAAGAAGATGCATGGGAAGATGTTATTTATGAGCTTTCGAGAATTAATGACGGGGAATGGCTGGAGGCTGGAGAGGAAGAGCTGACACTCGTTGCGGATGCTGAAAGTGCAGATGCTTTTATTCAGAAGCTGGGACTCCTTTATATGATCAACAAAAAAGAAAAGCTGCCTGAATTAAAGGATTCTGCTCATTCATTCCGCAAGGCAGAAAAGGAATTGCTTGAAGGCATTAAAGAAAGAAAAGTGCTTATTGATGGTTTGCTTGATATATATAATGATTATCGTATACTTTATGAAATGTTTCAGGATGATGAGTATAAGCATATCATGCGGGTTATACTCAGAAAACTGAAGCATATTGCCAATAATGATGATAAGAGCACTGTGTAAAGCAGCTTAGGGGTCTCAGCTCTTCTTAGAGCCATGTGATTAGGAGATACAGTAAAAATGGTATGCCAAACCATATGACCAGCTTATACCAGACATTTAATAGATTGCTATAAAAATTGATAATGGAGCTTTCTTCACGATTGACATCTTCTTTAATGATTAGGGCCAGTCTGGATATACTTGACATGTCGCTGCCTCCTCAATTTCTGAATAAAATGGATCGTTGTTAGATGCTTATCCTATATGTATGTCCTAATTGAAGAAAAATGCACTTTAAGACAAAATAAAGAATATGACTTTTCTGAAAGTTGGTTTGCATGAATCCAGGTAGTGCTTCATACATTTTGTACAAAGGGGGCGTTGCTGTGAAGGAAATAGAGGTCGTAATAGATACGGAAGAAATTGCTGAGTTTTTCTTTCATGAGCTGGCAAAAAGAGGTTATGTGCCTACTGAAGGAGAATTGGATGAGCTTGCAGATATCACATTTGAATACCTGCTGCAAAAGTGCATCATTGATGAAGAAATTGAAGATGATTAATATAGAAAAATGACGAGGAAAGGTGCTCGTCATTTTTTTGCGGAGCAGCAGGAACACCATGCGCATACATATTCTGAAAATTCGAATTGCAAGCATACATCATTTTTCAAGAAAACGCTGAGAAATATAAAGCGATTTCCGCAAATATAAAAAATTTATGGCAGCACATTTGAAAAATGAAACTTTTCTTGTTATAAGCTCGTATATCTAAATGAAGCTAGTGCTTTGTGTTATTTATAAATAAAGACCGCCGGAAATGTTTAAAAAGTTGGCCGGATGGAAGGTAAACCTTCTATTGGAAAGGAAAAAAATAAAAAAAGAACTAGGGAGAGAAGCATATGTCATTTTTTAATAAAGTCCTGGCAAGTGTTGGAATTGGATCGGCAAAAGTCGATACGAAACTTGAGAAGGATTCAGCAGCTCCAGGAGAAGCTCTCAGAGGCGTTGTTGAGATTACAGGGGGAAGCACCGAACAGAAAATCGATGATATTTATCTTTCATTGAATACTACTTACATTAAAGAATCAGATGATAAAAAATATACAGTCTCAGGTTTGATTGACCGTTTCAGGCTCGCTCACTCCTTCACCCTGGCGGCGAATGAACGAAAGGAAATTCCATTTACCTTTAATCTTCCAACTGACACACCTTTGTCTTTTGGGAAGACAAAAATTTGGGTGGCGACAGGACTGGATATAAAAAACGCGGTGAATCCTGCTGATAAGGATTATATTCGAGTCGTGGCAAACCCGCTAATGGATTCTGTATTGAACGCTGTATCGAGTATGGGATTCCGTTTGCGGGAAGCAGAATGCGAACAGGCTCCGCATCGTCTCCGCAGCAGGCTGCCGTTTATCCAAGAGTTTGAATTTGTTCCAGTCTCCGGTCCTTACAGAGGAAAGCTGGATGAACTGGAAGTTGTATTTTTTCCACAGGCAAATGGAGAGACTGAGATCATGATTCAAGTAGACCGCAAAGCGAGAGGGTTGGGAGGATTCCTGGCAGAGGCACTGGAAATGGATGAAACCTTTGTCCGTTTCACTGTTACAAATGCAGATATTCCTTATATGCAGCAAAAGCTTCAGTCTGTCATTGCAAAATATGCTTAAAATTTATGCTGACGAAAACGATGGGTGACGCCCATCTTTTTTACATGCTCAGACTCAGACTGCAGCATGGGACTGCATATAGCTATGCAAGAAGTGTTTTGAAAAAATCCTGACCTTTTAAAAAGGGGGTTATTAACACGTAAATGATTGAGTCGGGAATTCTCTTCTCATCATCGGAAATAATTCCGTGAACACCAAGCCGCTGCATGTCTGCAAACTGGTATTGTTTGCTAATGGTCCACGAGTATATCTCATAACCGAATAACTCAGCTTGATTAATGAAGGACTTGGAAAGTAAGAGATGATGAACAGATAAGAAAGAGGCAAATTCGCGGTAGGATGCCAAATGAAACAAATCCAGGTGCTTGCTCAGCAGCAGGCCTGCAGGAATTTCGGGAGCAAGCTGGTGAAACTTTTTTATCTCATTAATATGGAAAGATTGGACCTTAATCTCATTGTCAGGTTTAAAAGAATGTAACATATTTGCCAGAATTTCTGTCATGCCAGGCTGATTTTCAGGTGATTTCATTTCAATTATGATTCCTGTTTTTCCGCTGACTTCTTTTAAAACTTCATTTAATAAAGGGATCCTTTCCCCGGCATACGCAGGAGAAAACCAGGATCCTGCATCCAGCTTTTTTATTTCCTTAACCGTCAAATCCTCAATCAGCCCCTCTCCGTCGGTAGTGCGCATAACATTAGCGTCATGAATTACGACAAGCTGTTTATCCTTGCTCAGCCTCACATCTAATTCGATATAGTCAAAGCCCAGTTCAATAGCTTTTTCAAAGGATGCCAGCGTATTTTCCGGTGCAAGAGCGGATGCACCTCTGTGTGCGATAGACTGAAAAGGCATGAGTGGCTGAAAAAAATAAGAAATAGTCATTAGTAACAATCCGATGAGGATTGAATATAAAACAGGCTTTTTAGATACCCGCAATTCTTCACCCCCTTAAAAGACTTTTATACATAATATGCAGATTAAACACTTTTGAAAGCGTTTTCTCTGTGAAAAAAACCTTAAATCGACAAAAGTAGTATTTTTTTGATGGAGGAAACGACAAGAAAAATGGCTAATTAAACAGTAATACAAAATTGTTTTTAGAAATTTGGCGGGCAAGTAAAAAAATGTCATTAAAAATGCTTATGAAGACCTTATTTGTCAAAACAGCTGAATTTGTCTGATAGGTAAATCAGACAAAAAAGCGGATGCATAGAATGTGAGGGGGATGCAAATGCTGAAGGAACTAACAAGAATCAAAAGAAAAGAATATGATGTGACAATCTTTCAAACACCGAAATTTAGGGACAAAAAAGGCTTTCAGCAAGTATATCGCCTAAATGTCGAAGCTTTAACCCATGTGGAATGTCTTGATTCAGTTTTTAGGAAGTTTAATGTGCTTGACAGGATTCCCGGGGATTTTGATGGCCGATTTATTTCCACAGGGGATATACTCTATATTGATGAAGGCAGAAGAGGGCAATTTTATTATCAGCTAAAGCCGGGCGGCTGGGAAGAAGTTAATCGAATACATATACGCTAAAGAACAAAAGCGGAAGTGCCTTGATCAGATGAACTCTAACTAAAACCGCCACTTCCTGTGGCGCACACCCTGTGCAGGTCCGACAGGCATAAGTCGAATCACAGGAAATCTCCCAAAGCTACTTTGGTCGGAGCGATGTATCGCTGCCGAAGCATTCCTTGGCCCGATTTCTGGAGTAATTTGGCTTATGACCCGAGGTGCTGGGCGGTGGAGCTGATGCAGATATCTTTTTCTAAAAGTTATTCACATCGTTATTTTTTATAAATTCCCTTAACAATGAAATAGCAGGAGGGCACTAGAGCTCTCCTGCTTATTTTATTAAATATTTTATTCCGTAATGTTTGATCCTGGACTATTTTTGCGTTTATTGGCAGTGTATTCCTTGCCGTGGGCTTCTTGCTCTGCAATAATGGCTTCAGCAGGAATATGATTATTTTTCTTTGGAGAATTTATACGGTTGCGGTGCTTTTTTCCCATCCTAATCCCTCCGATTATCGATTGCTTTTTGTTTTGACTGTTTTGGATGTATGGGGCTCGGTATTAGCCCTCGAAGATGGATTTGTCTCGTTGGCATGCTGTACGGCCTGCCTGAGTTTTTTGCTCATTCCTTTTTGCGGCATGATTACAACCTCCTTTGGAAAAGCTAAAAATAGCTTTCCCGTACAGTGAAAAAACATGCCTTATGTAATTTGTTTCTAAGTGATGGCACACATATGGTATAGTTTGACTTGGAAGCATTTACAGTGGCTTCAGAATTAATTTGGAGGTTTTGATTATGAGCATACATATCGGTGCTAAAGAAAACGAAATTGCGGAAACGGTCCTGCTCCCTGGAGACCCTCTGCGTGCAAAATATATTGCAGAAACATTTTTGGAAAATGCAGAATGCTACAATGAAGTCCGCAACATGTTTGGCTATACAGGAACGTATAAAGGGAAACGCATATCAGTTCAGGGCACAGGCATGGGAGTGCCATCCATTTCCATTTATATTAATGAACTTATGCAGAGCTACAATGTTCAAAACTTAATTAGAGTAGGCACATGCGGTGCAATTCAAAAAGATGTGAAAGTTAGGGATGTAATCCTGGCAATGAGCTCTTCTACAGATTCCCAAATGAACAGGCTTACATTTGGAGGGGTAGACTTTGCGCCGACAGCTAACTTTGACCTTCTGAAAAAAGCCTATGATGCAGGTGTTGAAAAAGGATTAAACCTCAAAGTCGGAAATGTATTCACAGCAGATATGTTCTATAATGATAATGCTGAACACGAAAAATGGGCACAATATCAGATTTTGGCGATTGAGATGGAAACGGCTGCGCTTTATACACTTGCAGCGAAGTTTGGCCGTAAGGCGCTTTCTGTCTTAACAGTCAGCGATCATATCCTTACAGGTGAGGAAACAACTTCTGAAGAAAGACAAACCACCTTCAATGAAATGATTGAAGTTGCACTTGAGGCGGCTGTTAAAGAATAAAGGAAATGGAAACTGGTTCATTGTGAGCCAGTTTTATTTTTTTTGAGTTTAAATAAAAAAAATCTGCCAAAAGCAATTTGTGCCGTTTGTCCTGTTTTTCACACAATTATGGACTAGTTGACTTGTAGTGTTAAAATAGTAATGTTGCAAAGAAAAAGAAAAGCAGCAGCGCCTAGCCCGAGGGGCAGGGTGATTGCGCTAGACAAAAAAAGTCAGGTGAAAATGAATGAAGAAAATCATAATTATGGCAGGGACCCTTAGCCTCCTGCTCTCCGGCTGCAGCAAGCTCGATCCTTATATGGAGAAGGTTCAGCCGCTTATTGAAAAAATTCCATTTCTGGGAGGAGAAAAAAGTCTTGAGGAACCTCCTCTAGAAGATGAATCCTCAAAAGAAGAAGAAAACAGTGCTGAGGAAGCAGGCAATGAAGGCAAAGAAGGCAAAGAAGAAATTCAAAATGATCCTCTTTCATTGGAAGCGGCATATTTTAATGATGTTAAAGTTGTCGATGGAAGAAATATAATTCAGAATCCTGAAAATGTGATGGCCCTCGTGAATAAACAGTTCAGTCTTCCGGATGGCTATGAACCTTCCAAGTTAATGATTCCTGATGTCGCATTTTCTTATGGGAAATTAGATTTGGAAAAAAGCTATTTGCGGCAGGACGCTGCCCAGGCTTTGGAAAAGCTATTTACCGGAGCGCTAAATGAAGGTGTTGAATTGTTTGCAGTTTCCGGATACCGTTCATTTACCAGGCAATCACAGGTTTTTGAAGCAGAGGTAAGCAAAGTAGGAAAAGAAAAAGCAGTTCAGGCAGTTGCCATTCCGGGCAGCAGTGAACATCAGACAGGCCTTTCAATGGATATCTCAAGCAGAAGTGCAAATCTTGAACTTTCAGAAGAATTCGGGGAAACCAGGGAAGGAAAGTGGCTTGCTGAAAATGCACATCGCTACGGATTTATCCTCCGCTACCCTAAAGGAAAAGAAGGCATCACAGGTTATAAATATGAGCCTTGGCATTTCCGCTATGTTGGGACTGAAGCAGCAACAGTCATTTACGAAAAGAAATGGACTTTGGAAGAATACTTCGATATTGTTAAAAAGATCTAAGAGGCCACAAAGGCCTCTTTTATTTTCCTTTTTGCTTGGGGCTGCTTTTCCCTGATTGAAAATAAAATATAACTGCTAAAATGAGGGGAACAGCGGGAAGTGCAGACAGGATGCGGAGAGCGTTTTCTGCCCCAGTTAAATAATAGCCTAAGGGCAGAAGTAGAAAAAAGCTTGATAGAGCAAGTTTCCATGACTGATTCATGATTCCTGCAATAAGGCAGATCAATGAAACTGCGAAACTTAACCATAACACTGCGATTATCATTATAATTCACTCCTTAAAAAAGTGATGGGAGGCTCGAGGGAAGGCTGGTGTATAGGATTAGGCGGATGCTTGTGGATTTTTAAAATGAGACTATATAATAAAATATGGTCTATGCCGGCTAAACATTAATCTTTTATTTTTCTCGATGTTTATATTGAGGGGAAGTATGATTCCTGTGTTGGCATACATCAAGCCGCCGACTGTTGACTCGATGTTTATTAACACCCTTAAATGAGGTAATAATAAACTAAGGTTTTACAGGTGAAAAGGAGGTTCATACATTGGAAAAAGTTTCACTTAAAGTTGCGGGCATGACCTGCAGCCACTGTGAAGAGGCGGTCAAAAATGCCCTTCTCTCCATTGATGGTGTGGCAAGCGTCGCCATTGCCTTTCACGACGAACATGCAGAAATCGAGTATGACCCGAAAAAAGCTGATAAGGAAAACTTAATAAAAGCGATAAAAGATCAAGGCTATGGGGTAGCCTAACATAAGAAGGAGCGCTTTAGCATTTTTCGCTGGCGCTCTTTCAATTTTTACACATATGCATTTTTCTTTGTTATTTTTTCGATAAAAATGTTATTCTAATCATTAAGGATTCTACATAGTTATTTTACGGTAATGAAAGTGGTGAAGAGTTTGCAAAATGAAGATCTAAACAAAGAAACTTCCGAAACACCCGATAATAACCATTCAGGTTTTATCCGCATGAAAAAGTTTCATTTTGTAATGCTGCTGTTTTTTATTGTTTTCCTTTCAGCTGGAATTACTACCTTTGCACTGGCTTTTGGAGATGAAAAAGCAGTAGATGTTGGAACTGGCGATAGAAGGGAATTTGATAAGTTTTATACAGCTTATGATACCCTTAAAACAAACTACTTCCAGGAAGTTGACCAGGATAACCTTATAAATGGCGCTATTAACGGTATGCTTGAAGCGCTGGATGATCCATACTCAGACTATATGAATGAGGAAGAAGCCAAAAGCTTCCATCAGAGTATTTCATCCTCATTTGAAGGAATCGGAGCTGAAATCCAGGAACAGGAAGGCTACATTGTAATTGTTTCACCATTAAAAGGTTCACCTGCTGAAAAAGCCGGGCTTAAACCGAATGACAAGGTCCTGTCCGTTGATGGAAAAAGTCTTCAGGGGATGAGTTCGACTGAGGCCGTTATGCTGATCAGAGGTGAAAAGGGCACTAAGGTAGAACTTTCAGTTCAGCGCCCTGGTTCAGATGAGCCTATGAATATTTCCATTACTCGTGATACTATTCCCCTTGAAACCGTCTATGGGGAAATGCTTGAAGATGGTATTGCAAAAGTGCAGATTACTACTTTCTCGGAAAATACTTCTAAAGAGCTGGTGGAAACTCTGAATGATCTGCAGAAGCAGGGCATGAAAGGGTTAATTCTTGATCTTCGCCAGAATCCTGGGGGTCTTTTGGATCAGGCGGTGGAAATTTCCAGCCTGTTTGTCCCGGATGGCGAGATTTTATTCCAAATTGAAGACCGCAATGGAAACAGGGAAGAAGTTAAATCAACGAAAGAGGAAAACCCGAATATTCCTTTAGTAGTTGTAATTGATAAAGGAAGCGCAAGTGCATCAGAAATTTTGGCCGCCGCAGTACACGAGTCTGCAGATGTGCCGCTTGTCGGTGAAAAGTCGTTTGGAAAGGGCACAGTCCAGCGTGCACAGGACTTCTCCGATGGATCAAACATGAAATTCACTACTGAAAAATGGCTCACACCGGATGGGAATTGGATTCATAAAAAGGGAATAACACCGGATCACAAAGTGGCCTTGCCGGATTATGCTACACTGCCATTTATTAATCCTGACACTGAATTAAAGCTTTCTGTTTCTTCAGCTCAGGTTAAAGCAGGACAGCAAATGCTAAAAGCACTTGGATATGATCCTGGAAGAGAAGACGGTTTCTTTGATGAAAAAACAGAACAGGCTGTCAAAGAATTTCAGGCCGCCGAAAAGCTTGAGCAAAATGGAGTATTATCAGGGCAGTCTACCCTTAGACTGATGGAAAAACTCCGTGAAAAAATTGATCAAAATGATACGCAAATTCAAAAAGCAGCCGAAGTGCTGAAAGAACAAATAGAATCTTAAGGCAAAGGCTCTCCATTTTTGGAGAGCTTTTTTCTGTTGATACATGTATTCCTGTTATAGAAAATGGGTATATAAAGCATTCATCTTTCCCACAATGATAGTAAACTTTACTATAAGCAGTGCAGGGGTGATTCGCTTGAAGAATATAATAATTGTCTTTTTATTGGCTGCAGCCATCCTGTCCGGCTGTACTTCCTATCAGCAAAAAGAAGATCCAAATGAGGTAAGGCAGGATTCTGGAGCTGATGGGGTTGAAAAGGAAGGTAAAAAGCCATCCGCTATTGGAAATGAAACGAAAAACTTTTTGCTCATTGGTGTTGACAGCAGGGGAGAAGAGGATTCACGTTCAGATGCTATTCTTCTGGCCAGTTATATACCTTCTGGAGAATCGATTAAATTGGTCTCTTTAATGAGGGACAGCTATGTAAAAATTCCTGATTATGAATATATGTACAGCAAACTGAATCATGCTTATTATATAGGCGGCAAGGACTTATTAAAGGATACAATAGAGCAAAACTTCGGAGTCCAAATCGATCATACAGCAATTATCGATTTTAAGGGATTTACAAAAATGCTTGATGCCATTGCTCCGGATGGAATTGAAGTGGAAGTCAGTTCTGCAATGATTGACGATATGGGATTGGAATTGGATCCTGGCAAGCAAAAACTTAAGGGGAGCGACCTATTATCGTATGTCAGATTTCGCCATGATGGACAAAGTGATTTTGGGAGAGTGGACAGGCAGCAGGAGATTTTGATAGAGCTTAAAGATGAAGTGATGAATCAATTCTCTTCACCTGCTGGTTTGGCAAGATTTCCGGAAGTGATCAGCCAGGCATTGAAATACGTTGAAACTGACTTAAAGATTGAGGAAGCAATAGCCTTAGGTGTTTCATTTTTAATGGATCCTGTTACTGATATTGAAACACTGAGGGTGCCGATTACAGACAGTTTTGAAAATAAAACCTATGAGCATGCCGGATCGGTTCTCCAGCTGGATTTTGAAGAAAACTCAGAAGCACTGAAGCAGTTTCTGAAGGCTGAAAAAGAATAGTTCCGAAAAAAGAGCCGAAGAGCTCTAAAAAAGTAAATGAGGAGCCAGTGGGGCTCCTCATTTACTTTTTTCTGCAGACCGCAATCCCAAAAGGGTAGTGTTTGCCTTCTCTTTTCGGTTCAATAAGAACACTTCTCTGATAATAAAATTCCGTCTCTCCGTATGCCTTAAACAGATCAGTGAATTCATTTTCAGTCAGCTGATGATAATGGAATGGCTCTCTTGTTGGTTTTCCCCTTCCAGCGCCGAATGGAGTGGATAAAATGAGAGTCCCTCCAGGCTTTAGCATTTTATAAAGGCTGTTAAGAAATATTTCTTCTGATTCCAGGTGTTCAAGCGTTTCAAAGCTCGTTATCACATCAAAGAATCCCAATTGATCTGGGAGGATTTCATCTTCTGCATTGGCCTGTACATATTGCACAAGAGGATGATAATGGTGCTGCCTGGCATATTTCAGTGTATCTCCATCAACGTCTACTGCGATTATTTCATTGATTTCTTTTTTCTTGGCTTTTGCCATGATTTTTGAGCCGTACCCCGTTCCGCAGGCAATATCGAGGACTCTTCCTCTGGCATAATAAAGGGCAAAATAGTAACGCGCCAAATGTTCCAGAAGCATTCCGTTTGTAATCGGCATTTCCTCCGGTATGATTCTTTCCCCGGTATTTTCGAGCATATTAACTCCACCATCCTTATTAGAGATTATAGCAAATATGACTTAAGGTTTGTATGGACTGAGAAAATCATATACAATGTGTCATTAGACAGGATAGCTATAAAGAGGTGATCCTTTGAAGCAGATAGTGGAACTTAATGAGCAGACCCGTAATCAAATATCAGATATAGAACAAAAATGCGAAAAGCTTGCAGAAAAACTTCTTAATAACTATAAAACAGACTTTCAAACCGGCGGGGAAAATCTGGTAGTAGACCTGATCAGAACCATTAAAGGCCGCAGTGCTTCAGAAAATGATGTATTTAAAGTTGACTATGAGTCCATTTTGGAATTGGGAATTGAAACGGAAGATGATTTTTATCCAAATGCATATATTCCCATCTGGAAATGCAAACAGGAAATGTTTCATTCCGTTGGTTACTTAACAAATCTGGATATTGATTCAATAGAGAAGAAAATGATGATTATGATTGAAGAAATGCTTGCAGACCGTGAAGAAGGGGAAAAATATGAATAAAACAGAAATATATATATTATCAGGCTTTCTTGGGAGCGGGAAGACTACACTTCTTAAGCAGCTGCTCCAGGAGGAAAAAAAGCAAGGCAGGAAAGTGGCAGTCATGATGAACGAGCTTGGAAAAGTATCAATTGACTCGGACGTGGTCGATGAGGATGTACCATTAAAGGAGCTGCTTGATGGATGCATATGCTGTACAATCTCAGATAAGCTGGAAGCTCAGCTTCAGGAATTATTGATGGTTGATAAGCCGGAAGCGATCTATATTGAAACAACAGGCGCAGCTCATCCCATTGAAGTTCTGGATAGTATCCTTTCCCCCCTCTTTGCAGATCGAATGCTGGTAAAAGGGATTCTTTCAGTTGTTGATGGTCCAAGATGGCTTAGTCGAAAGCTGTTAAGCCCTCAGATTCAGCAGCTATTAATTGAGCAGGTGAGGCATGCGGATTTAATTATTTTAAATAAAGCAGATGACCTTACTGAAGCGGAACAGGCCAGGCTTACAATGGAGGTACAGGGTCTAAACAGCCAGGCTTTCAGCATCTTAACATCGTACTCAAAGATTGCTGTGAAGCAGGTAAGAGGTATGACTTCCGGGAAAAAGAGCCCGGCTTCCAGTTCACATGTTTTTTCTGATCTAAGCTTGAGCACTTTTGTTTATCAGTTTCAAAAACCTGTTAACCAGACTGAATTTGAGAAGTTTCTAAGAGGCCTCCCTGATACTGTTTACAGAATAAAAGGATATTTGAAACTGCATTCATCACAGTATCCGTTGCTGTTTCAGTATTCTTATGGAATGCCGCTGTATATGCAGGAAAACATGAATTTGCCCTTGAATATGGTTTTTATAGGAGAAAATCTTGACTGGGGAGAAATGGAGAAAAGATTAAAAACCCTTGAAGGTATTCATTAAAGAAAAGAAAAATCGCACTCAACTTGTGCGATTTTTTTATTCCTTCATATGAATGAAAAAAACCTGTTTTTGGGAAACTCAATATATAATGCTGAACCGAAAAAACATAAAAAATGAGTGGAACTTATGAAAACAATACACGCAATCGTTATCTTCATTGTTCTTTTTGCTGCAGGAGCCACACACACTACTGCAGCGGAAGAGGGGATAAGCTGGAAAATTGAGATGATCCCTTGGGAAAAAGTGAATGGGATCTTGCCTAAATACAGTAAATTTACTGTTCTGGATGTTGAAACAGGCAAGAAGTTTAAAGTTCAAAGACGAGCCGGCAGCCATCATGCAGATGTACAGCCATTAGACGCAGAAGAAACAAAAATAATGAAAAGCATTTATGGAGGAAAATGGAGCTGGAAGAGGCGAGCAATCATTATTATTAATGGAAATCAGTGGATTGCCGCTTCCATGCATGGAATGCCCCATGGAGGCGGTGCACTGAAAAACAACTTTCCCGGCCACTTCTGTATTCATTTTTATGGCAGTACCACCCACCGTACCAATTACATGGATTTATCGCACAAGCTGATGATATTAAAAGCAGCAGGAAAACTTGATGGATATCTCTATAAAGCAAATCCATATGAAGTAATCAGTGCATTCATGGCTGGATTAAAACAGCAGGATTCCAAGATCGTACAGCCCATTTCCCTGCAGCCTTTGCCATGGAATAAAATCCTGCCCATCATAGAAAATGTAAGGCTGAGTGCGATGCCTGTGCTTCCTGCTGAGGATTTGACAGGCGAGCTGAGCCTGGAAGTGCCGGTGGAAGTTGACTGGTTTATAAAGAACCGCGGCAGAATGCATTTTAGAGGCAGCATCTATCTTGTGCGCTATTCACAAGCCGACGCATGGAAAGTGGACAATAAAAGATTCTTTAAGGAAAATAAGTTAGTGAACGAATAAAAGCTTGAGAATAAAATCTCAAGCTTTTATTCGTTTTCAGCAATACTACTGTTTTTCGCCAAATTTGATGAATGTGCGTTCGTCTTCCACTAGTCCGCAAGCAGCACACTGCACTCTCTTATCAGGGCCTTTATAAGGCATATGAAAAGGGGACAGCTGTTCACTGCTGTACTCTTCCAATACATTCCCTGTCTGTGGATCCATTTTAATGGATTGAGGCACCTGCTGAATAATATTGAATCGGCTTCTGTTGGTTTTACAGTTTGGGCACCGATAAGGTGAATTCATTAATCATTCTCCTTTCTGGCATATTAGCTATATTTTTTGCATTTATAAAATTATTTATGTAAAAATACATTTAGGGATATATAATGGTTCCTGTTTTGGAAGGGATGTGGCAGTAATGAGTCCAGACTATGAAAAGCTTCTGAATGAATACCGGAAGCTTTGGAATAACCGGAAACTCGAAGAGGATCATAATGCTGAAATGATATTGAAGGAAGCAATCTCCAGGGAGCTAAAGGATGAAAATTCCCATCCTAGAGTCCGTAAGACTATCTATGAAAAATTCTACCTTGCGGTTAAGAGAATTACACAGTCAGACTTGGATGAAACATCAAAAAACGCACTTATCCAAATGCATATCAATGAATGTGAATGTTTGAAATAGGAAGGGTTAAGCTTCCTATTTTTTTTTGAATTCAGCAGGTTTTCTTTAGGTTTCAAGATCCTTTCACATTTATCTCACAATATTAAGGTAAGATGAAGGTAAGATAGTCATAAGGAGAAATGGTATGTCAAAAAATAAATATTGGTTTTTCTTATTATTGATAATAGCAGCCTTTCTTACTTCCTGCTCAGAAAAGAGACAGCCTGCAATTCCAGAAGATATAACTTTTGCTGCTACAGTCAATATCAAGGATATGACCATATCTTATGTAGACTTGGCTAAGAAGGAGATGGCGGCAGAGTGGATTATGGAGAAACCTTATACAGGGGCTTTGATTCTCCCGGACAATGACTCCATACTTCTTTATGGAAAACAGCTGGAGACGGCTGATCAATATTCCTTAAAGGAAGGAAAACTGATTGATAGCTGGGAGACAGGAGAAGGAATTGTCAACGGCATCCTGCTTGATACTAATGAAATAGCTTTTGCAGATCAAAACTTGAACAAAATAAGGTTCTTTAATTTAAATGGAGAGGAGGAAAAACAGGTCGAGACAGAAAGAGATCCGCTTACCCTCCTTGAATCCTCTGCAGAGAAAAAGCTATTTGTCCTAAGCTTCAACCATGAGAAATTGGGAATTATCGATCTTGAGTCAAAAGCAAAAAGCGGGGAATTTACAATTCATCCTTCAGCAGCCGGTGCCTGGCTTAATGAGAAAAGCGGTGAAATCTGGATTGGCGGACATGGAGAAGGTGTTGAGATTGAACAGAATATCCATGTGTATAATACCGAAACAGGGGAGTTAAAAAAGAGGATTAAGGCTGCTTCGATGCCGATTAATTTTCTTGGACAAGAAAATCATGTATATGTCTTAAGCCATGGATCAAATATGTTATATAAAATTAATGAATCAGGGGAAGAAACTGCCTCTGTATCGGTTGCAGCAAATCCCTTTGAAATGGCTTTTGCAAAAGATATACTTTTGGTCGCCGGTTATGACAGCAATGATTTACATATACTAGAGCCAAAAAATTTAAAAACGCTTAAAAATATTAAGGTTGGAGAGGGCCCTTTTAAAATAGTCATTAGGGAGAGTGTGAAATGACATGCTGAATATCCTGATTATAGATGATGAAGCAGATATGAGGCATTTGATTGAAATGTACCTGGGGAATTCAGGATTTACATGCTTTTCAGCAGAAAGCGGCTTTGAAGCATATGGCATACTTGAAAATAATGTGATGGACTTAGTTATTCTAGATATTATGATGCCGGGTGAAGATGGATTTGAAGTATGTTCTCGAATCAGGGGAAAATCAAATGTACCAATTATATTTCTCTCTGCCAAGGGAGAGGAATGGGATAAAGTGAAAGCCCTGCAGTTAGGAGGGGATGACTATATTGTCAAACCCTTTAGTCCTGGAGAACTTATTGCCAGAATGAATGCAGTTCTCCGAAGAACGGGCGGATTAAAAAGTGACATGGATTCTATTCAAATTGGAAAAATCACAATTGACAAAAAAGCAAGGAAGGTCACGGTTGCGGGGATACAGGTCACGCTTACTCTTAAAGAATATGAATTGCTTCTATTTTTTATCGAACATAAAAACCAGGCATTAAGCAGGGAACAGCTGCTTGAATATATATGGGGCATTGATTATACAGGAAGTTTAAGAACCGTGGATACTCATATAAAAACGCTGAGAATGAAGCTGGGGGTTGGTGACTATATCCAAACAGTCTGGGGAGTAGGCTATAAATTCGAGGTGCCAAGTGAATGAAATTCCTGACCAATAGCCTGGCGAAAAAAATGTGGCTGACCGTGACTGCGGCGATTATCATTACGATCTTATATTCCTACTTTCTATCTTATTTATTTTATGAAAAAATTTATGTGGAAAATGTAAGGGAATCTCTGCTTACTGAAGGGAGGAGCCTTTCTTCAGAATACATGGGGGGGCCTTTGACAGAGGATCTCAGGGAAAAAATCGATTGGTATAATTCAAAATCAGAAACAGAGGTTTTTATCGTCAGTAACCCTAGAGAGCTTAGTGCCTGTCTGCCTTTTGAAATTGACTATCAGACACTAATTGGTGAAGAAGAACGTGAAGAGTTGCTAAAAGGCAGCGCAGTTGAAAAAATGGGATATGAAAAAAGGTTTGACCGAAAGATTATGGGTGTCATTATTCCGCTTCTCGATGATAATCGGCTGCAGGGCATAATATATTTATATGTTCCCCTGGCGAAAATTTCAGAGATTACCCAGGATTTTGCGTATCTTTGGTTTGCTGCCGCGATGATTTTTACAGTTATCAGCATCATTTTAGGTACCATGCTGGTTAAAAAACTGACAAAGCCTCTATTGGATATGAAGGATGCAGCTGACCATGTTTCAAAGGGGTACTATGATATTCATTTAAACATTGATTCGAAGGACGAAATTGGCCAGCTGGCAAATGCATTTAATCATATGTCCTCATCTATACAGAAAGAAGACGAAAAGAAAAAGGATTTTCTGGCAAACGTATCGCATGAATTAAGAACTCCCATCAGCTATGTAAAAGGCTACAGTGAAGCACTCATTTCCGAGATGGCAGAATCTGAGGAGGACAGGCAAAAATATTTGCAGCTGATACTTAGAGAGTCAAAAAGGATGGAACGTTTGGTGGGAGACCTGCTTGATTTATCTAAACTTGAATCAGATGAATACAAACTCGAAAAAATGCCGCTGCCTTTGGGACAGCTTATAGAGGATGCTATTGAAAAATACAAGCCTATCCTCCGTGAAAAAAATTTGGATTTACAATACCGCCTGGATCCTGAAGTAATCATCAACGGGGATGAAGGCAGGATTGAGCAGATCATCCAAAATATTATGGATAATTCAATTCGGTATACAGCAGAAGGCAGAATCAGCATCCGTTTATCTCAAGAGAAAGATAAATGCGTGATTGAAATAGAGGATACAGGGATTGGGATTTCTGAAGAACATTTAAGCAAAATTAAACAAAGGTTTTATAGAGTGAATAAAGGCAGAACGAGATCAGATGGCGGTACAGGTCTTGGTCTTGCGATTGCAGAAAAGCTAGTTAAGCTCCATCAAGGTGAGCTGACTGTTTTAAGTGAATTAAATAAAGGTACGACGGTTAGAATCGTGCTGCCGCTGTTCGAAATAAGGTAAGATTAAGGAGATTTATGATGAAGAAGCTACTAAATATTTGGCTCCCGGTAATGTTCATGGTAAGCCTGACAGCCTGCAGCAATCACAATGCAGCTGAGGAAGAACCGCAATTCCTGGAAGTCGAATTATCGATTAATCCTGAAAAAGCAAAAGCAAATGAGCCGGTAGTTTTTGAAGCAAAAGTTACATATGGGGAAGAAGAGGTCACGGATGCAGATGAAGTAAAGTTTGAAATCTGGAGAGCAAATGCGGAAGAACACGAAAAAATTCTTGTTAAACATGCTGAAAACGGGATTTATCGCCTCGACAAAACATTCGAAGAAGAAGGAACCTACTATATATATTCACACGTAACGGCACGAAGGATGCATAATATGCCTAAAAAAGAATTTGTGATCGGCCAGCCTAGTGAACCTGAAAAAGAATCAGCCAGCCCGGAAATAGAAAATATGGAAGAGAATGATGATAGCGGCCATTAAAAAGCAGCGATGGCTGCTTTTTGTTTGGGATCCGGGTAATTCTCCAAAAACTTTTCCTTTAGGGGCATAAATACCCAAATTTGGGCACATATACCTATAACATTTGTTACAATGGTGTAATAAAAGTAAAGAATATTGTCAGCCTAAAAACCTGTCAATAGTGATGTTTTAGTATATAAATGGTATTTGTTCAGAGCGGCTTCCACTAAAGAGAAAAAAATCCAATTATTCAATTACCCGATTATGAATAACCCTAAACCTATTAATATAAGGATTTATGAAAAGGTGCAGCCCTGATTTTACTAGTTTAAAAGTCTCTTAGGTGTCCTGAAATCAGGGAGTTGTAAAATCTGTCCAAAAATATTACGAAAAACCCTGTGATATGATGATTGTGCAAGTCACACAGCACCATACAACAAAGAAAACAAACACAGGGAGGATTTAAATACATGAATAAGAAAGTTATTTACTCAGTAGCAGCGGCAGCAGCATTACTAGTATCAGCACCAGGAGCTAACCAAGCGGACGCAGCTTCAAATTGTCCTACTCCTGAACAAGCTAAAAAAATGGTAGTTTCTCAATCTGGTAACCTAAGCCAGGAACAGATCAATAGCATTCTTCAAAAATACCTTAAAAACTACAATATTAATTGGGGAAATGTTCAAGTAAATAAACAGGAAGCTCAAAAGCCGGCAGCTCCAGCAGCGCAGCCTGCAAAAGCACAAGAAACAGCAAAAGCTCCAGCAGCGCAGCCTGCAAAAGCACAGGAAACAGCAAAGGCTCCTGCACAGCAGCCAGCACAGCAGCAAGCACCTGCTGAGCAGACAAAAGAAGCGGCACCTGCAACTTCTGAAGTAAGTGCTTATGAGAAAAAAGTACTTGAATTAACTAACCAGGAACGTGCAAAAGCAGGAGTGCCTGCGCTTAAATTGGATGTAGAATTAAGCAAAGTTGCTCGTGAAAAATCACGTGATATGCAGTCTAAAGGATATTTTGACCATAACAGCCCAACTTACGGTTCACCATTTGATATGATGAAGCAATTCGGCATCTCATACACTACAGCAGGCGAAAACATTGCTATGGGCCAACAGTCTCCTGAAGAAGTTGTACAAGCTTGGATGAATAGTGAAGGCCACCGTAAAAACATCATGAATGCAAACTTCACGCATCTTGGTGTAGGCCATGTTGCTGACGGTAACTACTGGACTCAAATGTTCATTGGCAAATAATATGTGATCGAGTGAAAGGCAGCCTCTTTAGGCTGCCTTTTTTTGTTGCACTGTCACCTGAATACTGTCGTTTACGTTATGAGTAGTATTTACTTGGACTCTATGTATGTATTCAATCCTTCATAGGAACATTAGTAAAAGACACTAAAATCAGAAGCAATAGGTGATTTGAATGGATATTAGAAAAGGAACAAAAGAAGATTTGAAAAAAATTATGGACATCGTCCAGCAGACTGTTAGCATTATGGAATCCGAGGGAAATGACCAATGGAACCGGACTTATCCCCAGGATCAGGACTTTTTAGCTGATATTGAAGCGGGCAATTTGTACACGGCCATCTTTGATGGAAAAGTTGCAGGTTCCATTACTGTCGATCAAACTCAGGCTGAGGAATATAAAAATGCCTCGTGGAGAAAAGATGAGCCGTGTTTTGTATTTCACCGTCTGGCAGTAGATCCAGAGATCAGAGGTGAGGGAATTGCGAGCAAGTTAATTTTATTTGCTGAAGAACATGCAGTCAGTAAAGGGATACCGTACATGAGAACCGATACATACTCGCTGAATACAAAGGCTCAAAGATTATTTGAAAAAAACGGATATGTCATTGCAGGTACAATCTTCATGGATCGGGTCAACCCTTTTTATTGTTATGATAAACTGCTTGATTAAAGGGTTTCTTCACCCTTTACAAAAATGGGTATTGCTTCTTCCTCTTGGATTAAGATGGGGAGAGAAATGGAAAGTATCCCATGTTCGAATGACGATTCTATTGAATATTTATCAACAGGCATGGGGAGAGTAAGCACTTTTTCAAAGGATCTGCTATGTCTTTCTTTCAGAAAATAGCGCAAGTGCTGATGAAATGAAGAACATTTTCCTTTAATAATTAGTTCATTTCCTACGAGAGATACTTTAATGTCATTTTTGCAAATTCCGGGGAGCTCTGCTTCAATTTTGATATCCCCATTGCACTCATACATGTCACATCGAGGATAAATATTCTGATTAGATAGGAAACGATTGATTTTATCCTGTTCCAGTCCTGAAAAGGAATGTTTTTTATTGTGACTGGAATTCTCAGGCGATAAGGTGTCCCAAAAATCCTGGTTCTGATATTGAGCGGACATTTTTATTAAATCTTTCCATTTTTTCAGTTCCATAAAGATGCCCCCTTTATAATATTTCCGTTACATCAATTTCAGAAAATTGCATATCGACGTTTTTAGGTATTTTTATCTCCATATACCCCTCTTTGCAGCTTGCTGATGATCCTTTTTTTCTGACAATAGCAGGGAGGGTTAGGATATGCTTATCGTCTTTCTCAGGAATATGTTCAATAATCATTTGGTTGGATGTGTGGTAAAGTTTCATTTCTTTTAACCAGTCCTCGTTTTTAATAGGGAATCTCACAAAAACATAATCATGTGTTTCAAAGACGGATGCATTCAGCGGTGCAGAATATGGCTGGTGATTAGTTCCAGGGGCTGCTGTATTAAAACCTTTCATAAAATCTGGTGTTCCGCTCATTTCCTGCATATTTTGAGGAAACATTTGCCCCATGATATTTCGGACATATTTATCAATATCCTCCGGTTTCATTTGATGGGGAGGATTTTTCATATCTTTATTAAATGGAAAAAAGTTCCATGGAAACATCCTTCTCATCCTTTCCATGCTAAACTGCCGGCAAGGCTAATGATTCTTCACTATGTCATATATTCTATGCGGAAAAATGCCTATCCGTTAATAATGGATCAATAAGGTTTGCACAGCCCCTGCAGCCAAGGTGAAAAAAATTTCTTATTATTTGCATTAATACACTGTAATTACTAGTATATTGGTATTGATGTATATAAAATTTATTAAATACTGAGGGGTAATTTTGTGAGAAATAAAGCAGCTTTAATAACGGGAGGAGCAACAGGGATCGGGAAAAGAACGGCGTATGTGCTTGCCGCAAAAGGCATCGATCTGGTGATCAATTACCGTAGCAGTCAAAAGGAAGCTGTCTCATTATGCCGGGAACTGACCAAAAAATATGGAACTAAAAATATTGCTTTGCAGGGAGATATTTCAATACCGGCAGAATGTGTAAAGATGTCAGAATCTGCTTTAAATGATTTCCCAGTCATCGATATAGTCATTCATAATGCAGGCCCTTACGTGCATGAAAGAAAAGAGATGATGGAATATACCTTCGAACAATGGAATTATCTGATTAATGGTAATTTAAATGCGGTATTTTATTTATCCAAGCTGTTTATCCCGAAAATGCGTGAAGCTGGATGGGGAAGGATTATTACGATTGGCTTTGATCGCGTAGAGTCAGCTTCCGGCTGGATATACCGTTCCGCTTTTGCGGCTGCGAAAACGGGTGCTGCGTCTTTGACGAAATCCATCGCACTTGAAGAGGCCGGGAATGGAATTACCGCAAATATGGTTTGTCCGGGAGATATCGTCGGTGAATGGAAGGAAAAAAAAATTGAAGAAGCCGCAGAGGTTCAGGAAAATGCCTCACCAGTCGGAAGACCGGGAACAGGTGAGGATATTGCCCGAGTAATTAGCTTTCTGACCGATGAAAAATCCGATTTTATTACAGGCAGCATTATCCCGGTTACAGGGGGCAAAGATGTCCTTGGAAAAATTTATCAGGAATAAACTTATAAAAAAGGCAGAAGAACGGAATTCTTCTGCCTTTTTTTAAACTTTCATGGATGCTGGGTATTTTTTGTTCTGAAGATAAATCAGCCTGCCTGTTAAAGTAATGGCGCCAGCTGCAAGTCCTGTAATTAAGCCTATCCAATAACCATATGCCCCCCAGTTTGAATGATTGGCTAGATAATAGCCAAAGGGCAGTCCGATAATCCAATAAGAAATAAGTGACATAATAAAGGTGACGTTTACGTCCTTATACCCCCTTAACGCTCCCTGGACAGGTGCCTGAATGGCATCTGAAAGCTGAAAGAACATGGCATAGATTAAAAAATTGGCCGTTAATTTTAATACATCGCTGTCTTTTGTATAAATAGATGCAACTTCTCTTGGAAAAGCCAAAAGGATGGCTGCACAAATTAATGCCATAATTACGGCAATGCCTACCCCGATCCAGCTGTACTCTTTAGCATCCTTAAATCGTGAAGCCCCTGCTTCAAATCCTACCACTATTGTTAATGCCATTGAGATGCTGAGCGGTATCATATAAAGAAGTGATGCAAAATTGAGGGCAATCTGATGAGCGGCGATAACGGCTGTTTCGAATGTGCTCATTAATAAAGTAACTGCTGAGAAAATGCTTGTTTCGAAAAAAATCGATAAGCCAATTGGGATGCCGATCATAAGAATTTCTTTCCATTTGCCGATTGAAACAGCATGCAAATTCCTGAAAACTCCATAATTCGAGAATGGGGAATTTTTATGAATAATAAAAAATGAAATAAGCATGATCAGCCAGTAAGTAATAGAAGAAGCATAACCTGCACCTGCTCCTCCGAGTTCCGGAAATCCCCATTTGCCATATATAAGCATATAGTTAAACACAGCATTGATCGGCAGTGAAAGAAGTGTAATAATCATACTCACCCTAGTCTTGCCAAGAGCGTCAATAAACGACCTTAATACATTGTAGACAAAAAGGGGAATCAATCCTGTGCTTAAGGCTGCAAGGTAGTTGAAAGCTGTGTCATGGACCCTGTTTTCGAGATTCATTCCACTTAAGATTGGATTTAAGGAGAGTGCTCCTCCGGCAAATACAAGGACGGCCATAATGACGGATAGATAAACACCCTGAATGACAGAAAAGGCAACTTCCTCACTCTGTTTCTTTGCTCCCACCAAGTGGGACACGATCGGTGTAACAGCAAGGAGTATGCCGCTTAGACCGGTGAACACTGGAACCCAAAGTGAGGATCCAATCGCTACACCTGCCAGGTCCTGAGAATTATAGCGGCCGGTCATTAAGGTATCAATAAATGTCATGGAGTACATCGCCAGCTGGGTTACTAGTATTGGAACTAAAATCACCAGCAGCTGATGCAGCTTTTGTTTTTTGCTGTATGTCTGATTCATGATTCTTTCCTCTTTCTTTAAAGTGACTAGAGAATTATATCATACTAAACAGAGGACGGTGCAAAGCAGGCCTTTATTCTGGGAAAAACAGCTATCGTAATCTGAACAAATCGATTAAAAGAAGTGTTTCAATTATGTGAACTTTTGAATAACGAGAATAAAAATCCTTCCAACGGCGAGTATAAATATTAAAAGCAGCCATTTCCAAAACTCGACTTGAAGGAGGCAGAATGATGAGCTTCAATATAAATAGGATTAATCCAAATCAGACTCAAGTTTCATTCGTGGACGGGCGTTTTGAGACACTTACAAATGAAGAGCTGGAAGAATTGCTGACCCAGTACGGAATAAGAGAAAAAACAGATGAACCGGAATCCAATATTATCAATTGAAAGAATAATAAAAAGCACTTGCCTGTATGCAAGTGCTTTCTTCCGCTTTTCAATTAAGCCTCCAGTAATTGGGACGATTCTTGGACTGCTGCTCCATGACGCATTACATGAAGAGTATATAGATCTTTTGGGATCTCATATAAATTGTAAATATCTCCATTGGCATTCAGCTGATCATAAACAGACTTTCTCGTTTCATTTGCAAGAATGACATAAGGAAGCTTTTCTGCAGCTTTTTGCGAGCGGATATTTTCCTTGCGGATCCGCATAAAGATTGTTTCAATGCCGGTTTCAAAAAAGAGTTCCTCAAAGAAAGCATCTTTTGCTAATTTGTTATAGCCTTTGCCATGGTAGGGCTTGCCAAGCCATGTGCCTAGGAAGCCGGCATTGTCCTGGATGTCATACAAATTGATTGTCCCAATCGGAGTGCCCCATTCATCAAGAATTGTGCGTGAAATCAATTCACCGCGTTCTTCTGCTTCGATTGTCTGCTTTGTAATAAACATAAACTCATCATAACAATTGGCTTTTTGGCGAACAAAAGGGAAGACATCAGGGTGCGTCATTAAATCGAATAAAGCATGGCAGTCGTGAAGATCACGTTTCTTGAGCATAGGATATCCCTCCAATTGAGGGCAGTCCTACTCCATGCCAAATAGAGCCATCGGTCCACCCTCGAAATTTTTTATTATGCTGCTAAAAAATTTCGGGGTGGGAATCGAACCCACTAGAACCAGATAACTGGTGGCGCACCATTTGCCTTCCCTATTACTATCGTTTCCGATATTAGATTGTCTGTCATAAAGAAGCAAAATTTTCACTTCACTTTAGGTATAATACTAAAAAAAAATCAAAAAGGAAATAGGTTTTTTGATTATTTTTTTTGCGATTTTATGTCAAATTACACCAGCGATATTCGACACGTTTTCACGATTCCCTGTACACAAAATTTCCGCTTATCATTGTCCATTTCGGCTTGGAAAGAAAGTGAAATGGGTGATGGTTCCACAAAACTAAATCGGCATCTTTTCCTTCCTCGATGCTCCCTAGCTGGTTATCGATCCTGAGGTTTTTTGCCGGCAGAATGGTGATTCCTTCTAAGGCCTTTTGTTCGGAAAGGCCTTCCCGGACTGCAATAGCTGCACACATATTTAAATACTGTACAGGTGTGTAGGGATGATCTGTAGTGATGGAAACTTCAACACCATGCTCTGTCAGCTGCTGATACGTTTTCCAGGTTTTGTTTTTCAGCTCCACTTTAGACCTTCTTGTTAAAGTGGGCCCGACTGATACCTTTAAATTCAGCCCTTCCAATTCGTCCGCAATTAAATGGCCTTCTGTACAATGTTCGATCCGAAGATCCAGATTGAATTCTTCTGCAAAGCGGATAGCAGAAATAATATCATCTGCCCTATGCGCGTGGATTCTGACGGGAATTTCTCTTTTAAGTGCTTTTACAAGCGGTGCGAACCTTAAAGAGTCAGGGTTATCGCACTGTAAGGCCTCATAAAAGGCTTCCCTCAGCATGCCCATTATCCCCATTCTTGTAATGGAATCCTTGTTCCCATGGCTGTGAATCCGTTTTGGATTCTCTCCAAGGGCAATCTTAAGTCCGGCTGTTTCCTGGATAATCATTTTGCTGATATTTTTTCCTGCAGTCTTAATAACAGAAGTAGTTCCCCCAATTACATTGGCGCTGCCTGGCATGATATGGGCAGTTGTGATGCCATATTTCACAGCATCCGCAAAAGCCGGATCAAGAGGATATACTCCATCCATCGCTCGAATGTGCGGGCTTAGCGGTTCAATTGTTTCGTTGGCATCATTGCCTGCCCATCCCGTGCCTTCATCATACAGGCCCAAATGAGTATGAACATCTATGAAGCCCGGAAGCAAGTGGTGTCTATGGCAGTCAATAATTTTTACATTTGAATCAGACTTTAGGTTCTTGCCTGTCTTTAATATCTTTCCGTTTTCTACTAAGACATCCCCATGAAAAGCAGGGGAAGCAACAGGGTAAATGAATGCGTTTTTTAATAAAATTTTCATCACATGGTCTCGTCCTTTGATCCTGTAGTATTTGCTTTATTTTACAAAAATGAAAAGAAAGGGTGAACATTTTCTGATTGAACAAATAAAAAAGTGTAAAATAATCAATTCTACACTTTTGAGTAATAAGCTGATTTAGGTTATGTTAACTTTTTCGCGTTTTGTAAAAAAAATAGAATACCCCCGAACCCAACGCGATGACTATGATAGGCAATATAAATGGTTTTGCGTATTCTTTAATGTCTCTCCAATGGTCACCAAGTTCCATTCCCAATAATAAAAAGAGAACCGTCCATGGCACCATGGCTGCTATTGTATATACTGTAAAGACCGATAATGGCATTTTGGCAATTCCGGCAGGGATGGATATGGCATGCCGTATTACAGGAATAAATCTGGCCGTAAAGATCACTCCAGTTCCATACTTTTCAAACCATTTCTCTGAAGCATCCAAATGTTTTTTTTGAATCAGTAAATATTTTCCATACTTATCAAGAACAGGCCTTCCTCCATACGCGCCAAGCCAGTAAAGAAACAGCTGAGCTAATGTTCCGCCTGCAATCCCCGCAAGCAGGGCACCTGTAAAATGGATGTCTCCGGTGCTGACTAAAAAGCCGCCATAGCTCAGGACAATTTCGCTTGGTATCACCTCAACCATTAATCCAAGTGCAATGCCGGCATAACCCAGCTGGGAAAGTATTTCAAAAATGCTGGCAATAATTTCTTCCATTCTGATACCTCCCCATTAGAAATTTAAAAAATCCCGGTCATTTGCAGGAGTATAATGGTGAACCCTAATATCCAAACGTATACAGCAAATATCTTCAAGGATTTTCGTTTTAGAAAATTAATCATCCAAACGACTGCTGCATAGCCAAAGAGTGCTGAAGACAAAGTTGCCATCAACATACTTCCAAGGGTTATGGCTTCTGTGTGACCGGACATCAATTCCCCAAATTGCATAACAATGCCGCCTGCGATGGCAGGAATGGATAGCAGAAATGAAAAATAAGCCGCTGTTTCCCTGTCGAGCTTTCTAAAGAGGCCTGCTGCAATGGTTAATCCGGATCTGGAGACTGCCGGAAAGATGGCGGCTGCCTGAAAGGTGCCGATAAACAGGGCATCTCCATATGTGATGCTGTCCATCTTTTTGGCACCTTTCTTAACACCATCAGCAATCCAGAGTATGAACCCCGTAAATAGAAATTCCCAGCCGATTGTAACCCCGGATTTTGAAATTGAATCAAACATGTCACTCAGCAGCAGCCCAACGATTACGGCTGGAATCGTACCGACAATCAGAAGGATAGATAGCTTGCCGAATGGCTTCTTTACGATTTGAAGCAATTCATTTTTGTATACGACAAGGACTGCCAGTAAAGTTCCTATATGCAGCATTGTATCAAGGAAGAGGCCTGCCTCATCAAGCCCAAATAGATGTCTCCCCAAATATAAATGTCCTGTACTGGATATAGGCAGGAACTCTGTGAGCCCCTGTATGATTCCCAGAATGAAAGCCTCCAGCTTTGACATCATCTATATATCACCTTCCTAAGCAGGTAAAAAATTTGGCAAAGTCATGACGCAATGCCTGTCTTTAACATTTGTATTCAAGTTGTCCTAATCAAGAACTTGAAATTAAGGTTTTACGGATTTTATGGATGGGTGCAAAAATTAAAAAAAACATGAAACCTTTTAAAATGAATAACGTAAATAATATAGAAGAAATCATAATATATATTGAGGATTATTAGGAGGAAACAGAATGAATGATTATAAAATGCCTTCCAATGATGAAAGGCTTTTAGCAGCAGCCATCTATGTAACCAGTTTTTTTACAACTTTTATTGGACCGCTGATCATTTGGCTCTTAAAAAAGAATGACTCGGAGTTTGTAGATTATCATGGCAAGGAATATTTAAATTTTTTAATTTCCTATACGATTTACAGCGTCATCAGCGTAGTGCTTATGATCATCTTAATTGGGGTGATTACTATTTGGATCGTGGGAATCCTTGCTTTCGTCTTCACAATAGTAGCTGCTGTCAAAGCGTATGAAGGCAAGGAGTACAGAATACCTTTAGTTTTCAGGATTTTAAAGTAATTAAACAGAGTCCAGGGCCGTTGCCACTGGGCTTTTTTTAATGGATAATTAATTCTGCAGAGCTTTTAGTTATACAGTACACGGGGTGATGTAATGAATAGACTCGATAACAAACAAAGGATGCTCAAGCTTATGGAGATTCTAAGAGAGCAAACTGATGAAGAAAATGAATATACACTGGACGATATAACTGAATGCTTTAAAAAGGAATATGGACCTGATGTGAAATTAAACAAAAACTCACTGAGGGACGATATTGAGCATCTGATTGAAGCGAAATTCGATATTACCATCAACCAGGAAAAAGAGGGGATGCCGAAGTTCTACAGCCATCAATACCGTCTATTCGAGCTTTATGAATTGCGTATGCTGATTGATGCTGTTGCTTCTGCACGCTTTATTACGAAAGATGAGACGAAACAGCTGATCCGGAAAATTAAGAAGCTGACAAGCCTTCATCATGCCAAAAAGCTGCATAATGAAATTTTGATCGATTCCTCTGTAAAAAGTGAAAGCAAACTGGTTCGGCTGGCTATCAATGATTTGCATGAAGCCATTTCCGAGCGGAGAATCGTCACATTTCAATATGGAAGATATAATCTTAACAAGGAATTTGTTTTAAGCCACAATGGAGGGCAATACAGGGTCAAGCCGCTGGCGCTCACCTGGGTAAATGATTTTTATTATTTAATAGCCTATTACTTTGCTAAAGAAGAAATCCGCCATTATCGGATCGACCGTCTGCGCAATGTGAATATAACGGAAGAACAGTTTGCATATGAACCCTTTGATGTATCCAGGTATGTGAGCTCAACCTTTCATATGTATGCCGGCTCTGAAGAGTGGATAAAAATCCGGTTCCATAACGATCTGATCAACGTGATAATTGATAAATTCGGGCGGGATGCAGACATAAGAAAGCTTGATGAAAACTATTTCGTTTTAACAGCAAAAGCCATTGTAAGTGATGGTCTTGTCAAATGGCTCCTCAACTGGGGTAACCAGGCGAAGGTACTCTCGCCGTCCTCACTCATTGATCAAGTAACAAACGAAATCCGCAATATGATGTCTGTTTATGAAAAAGAAACGGATTAACCCTTCTTTATCTATTAAACTTTGAAGCGCTCCAGGATTGGGGCGTTTTTTTTGTTTAAAAACAATTGAATTACCAGTGAACGTTTTAGGAACTTGCACGTCATATGAATGACATAACAAATAAGGGAGGACAACATAATGGAATTTTTAGAAAGCATTAACTGGGCAATTCTTGCACCTATAGTCATCATTCAGCTTATATTAATCGCCATTGCCATTATTGATCTGGTAAAAATAGAAAAAGCAAATGGGCCTAAATGGGTATGGGCTCTTATTATTTTATTTATAAACCTGCTGGGGCCAATTATTTACTTTATTTTTGGAAGGAGAAGCTGATAATGCCAGTTGTAAACATAATAAACCTAAAAAAGCGGTTCCAGGACCTGGAAGTAATAAAAGGTCTGGACTTCCAATTATCTGAAAGAAAATGTATTGCCCTTCTGGGAGCAAATGGGGCAGGAAAAACAACTACATTAAAAATGCTTGCCGGCCTGGTGAAGCCAGATTCAGGAGCGATCGTGTTTGAAGGGGCAGAAAAAGCGGATTTCCGAAGATTAATAGGCTATCTTCCTCAATTTCCTGTTTTTTATGAATGGATGACAGGCAACGAGTTTCTCGAATATGCTGGCCAGCTTGCAGGTCTTTCTAAATCAGAAGCCAAAGACAGAGCAAAAGAACTTCTTGAACTTACCGGTATAGCTGAAGCTAAGAATCGGCGGATTGGAAAATATTCAGGAGGCATGAAGCAGCGGCTTGGCATTGCACAGGCTATAATCCATCGTCCGAAGCTCGTCATGCTTGATGAGCCGGTTTCTGCACTCGACCCATTTGGACGCAGAGAAGTGCTGGAGCTGATGGATAAGCTGAAAAAAGAATCAGCTATCCTATTTTCAACTCATATACTAAATGATGCAGAAGAGATTTGTGATGAAATATTATTTCTCCATAATGGTGAACTAGTTGAATCAGGGACATTGGCAGGCCTGAGAACTAAACATCAGCAGGCAAAAATTGACTTGGCTTTTAAAGAGAATACACTGCAATATGCAGAAGAATTATCTCTGCTTCAGCCTGTTTCTTCAATGAAATTGGATGGAGAGTATGCGAGCTTTTTGGTAGAGGATATAGAATATGCTAGAGAACTATTCTTAACTGAGATTATGAAACGGAACCTGCCGCTTGTTAAGTTTGAAATCAGCAGAACCAGGCTGGAGGATGTCTTCATGAAGGTGGTGCAAAAATGAATAAATGGATGACTTTATTTAAAAAGGAAATGCTTGAAATGTCCAGAAATTTCAAATGGATATGGGTGCCGCTTACTTTTATTATGATAGCTGTAAAAGAGCCGCTGACATTATATTATATGCCTCAGATTATTGATTCTCTTGGCGGGCTGCCGGAAGGAGCAGTCATCGAGCTTCCTGTCCCATCTGCAGGTGAAGCGCTTGCTGCAAGTCTTAGCCAGTTCAATACGTTTGGTGTGCTTATTATTGTATTAATTACAATGGGGACTATTGCTGGAGAAAGGAAAAGCGGTGTGGCGGGGCTTATACTGGTAAAACCTGTTTCTTATGCCTGGTTTGTAACGGCGAAGTGGGCTAGCTCTATGATTCTCATTTGGTTTTCATATTTTTTGAGTTATTTCCTCTCCTGGTACTATGTAGGCGTATTGTTTGAATTTATTTCTTTTGCGGATTTTCTCCAGTCCTTCTTTGTTAACGGCATCTGGCTTACTCTTATAGTAACTGTAGTAATACTGTTCAATACGTTTATGAAATCGCCTGGAGCAGTCGGATTTATCTCTATTGGCATCATTGTCATATTAAGCCTATTGAGCAGTTCACTCCCTCATTTGCTGGAATGGAGTCCGGCGCTGCTGTCTGCTTATTCGAATGCTTTTATCATGGGCAGTAATCTCCCGGATGAATTGCTGCCGAGCATCATTGTTTCTGTAGTCATGATCACGCTTTCCCTGCTTGCATCAATTGCTATCTTTAAAAGAAGGGAACTTGCCTGAATTCATGGCATGGTCTATCTTTGTGGGCATATATGTATATGGGAGGTTAATATTTTGGTAGTATAGCTTTAAAAGACTGAAAGGAAGATGAGCGGTGATCAGTGAAGCGGGTCTGGTACTTGAAGGCGGAGGGATGCGAGGAGTATACACAGCGGGGGTTCTCGAATATTTTCTTGAACAGGACCTCTGCTTTCCTTATGTCATTGGGGTTTCTGCAGGGGCTTGCAATGCAGCTTCTTACTTATCCAAGCAAAGGGGCAGGAATAGAATTGTGAATGTGGATTATGTTACAGATCCCCGATATATCTCATGGCGGAATTACTTTAAATCCCGCCAGTTTTTCGGGATGGATTTTATTTTTGATGAAATACCGAATAAGCTTGTCCCATATCACTATGATGAGTTTTATAAAAATGAGTCTGAATTTGTTATTGGAACAACTGATTGCCATACAGGTAAACCGGTGTATTACGGTAAAAAAGATTATGGCAAAGATATGCTTAAGGTTTTAAAAGCATCCAGTTCCTTGCCTTTTATTGCTCCGGAGGTAGAATTTAATAGCCGGGTCCTCCTCGATGGCGGAATCAGCGACCCTATACCAATCAAAAAAGCTCAGCAGGATGGATTGAAAAAAAATATAGTCATCTTGACAAGAAACAGGGGATATACCAAAAAGCCATCTAAATTTACTTTTATGGTCAAAAGAAAATATCCGCATTACACTGGGCTTCAGAAAGCATTGACGGAACGCTGCCGGACCTATAATGAGACCCTCCGCTATGTAGAACAGGAAGAGAAGAATGGGACAGTTCTTGTCATCCAGCCTCAGGAGCCATTAACAGTGGGCCGGATGGAGCGGAATCCTCAAAAACTGGAAAAGTTATATCTGCAAGGATATGAAGATGCAAGAAAATCCATTGAGAGAATCAATCAATTTTAGTCAAACCGTATCTAATAAGATGCGGTTTTTTCTTAAGGAAATAGTCTTATCTTTTCGACAGGGCTGACAGGGAGCAAGCAAAGTTTTTGATTGAGAATCAAGCGAATAGACCCGGAAAAACTTAAAATATATAAAGGAGTAATGGGTTTTAAGTAGTATTTTTTGCGAAATGACGGAGAGGCATGTCGAAATACAAAGATTGTTGATATCTTTATTTCGAATATAATGAAAATTAGAAAATATAAGGGGGGTCTCAATAAAAAATGAATATCAAGAAGGGTATCGTAACGGGTACATTAAGTTTGGCATTATGTGCCTCAGCCGTTTTTGCGGGTTCTGTCAGCACTGGACAAGCCCAAACGGTTGAAAAGAGTTACTTAGTCGTTTTTAAAGATGAAGGAAAGCTTCCTGCAGGCTATACAGACCTATTGAAAAAATTTGGAGGACAAATAGAGAATAAGCTCGAAAAATTAGGAGCTGTTGAGGTTTCATCAGCAAATCCTAATTTTCTTAATGAAATCAGGAAATCTTCCTTGGTATTGTCTGCGGGCGCTGAAAATGTTATTTATCCCGAAGCTCCTGCAGTAGATGCAGATCTTCCATTAGATAATGCTGATTTATATAACAATCTGCAGTGGGATATCAAACAAGTAACAAATAATGGTGCATCATGGAATCTTCCAGGAGGAACTGGAAAGACAGCTGACGGTAAAGATATCGTTGTTGGTGTAATTGACACAGGGATTGACTATACTCATCCAGATTTAAAAGAAAATTATGCATACGGTAAATCCTTTGTTCCAGGCTACCCGGATCCAATGGATGAAAACAGCCATGGAACCCATGTTGCAGGATCCATTGCAGCAAAAGGAAGAACCATGGGTGTCGGACCTGACTTGAAGGTAGCAGCATACCGTGTATTCGGCCCTGATGGCGGTGCAGCGACTTCCCATATCGCCGAAGCCTTAATAACAGCTGCGGACGACAATGTGGATGTTGTCAACATGTCTCTTGGCGGGTATGACTGGTTCCAGAATCCCGAGTATACAACGAAAGAAACCGTAGCGGACGTGCAGATGTTTAACAGAGCCATCAAATATGCGATTCAAAAAGGTGTTACTGTAGTTGGTTCTGCAGGCAATAACGCTGTTGATTTAAAGAGCCCGGGACAGCTGTCAGGTTCTGATAACGGTGCAACACACAGAAGCCCAAGCAGTCAATTGATGATTCGTGTATCTGCTGGAGGAGCTTTAAAGAATCTTGCTTTCTATTCCAATTACGGTGTCGGCAAAATTGATGTCATGGCGCCTGGCGGAGATTTGGGACCAAACTATGATCCAAATACTGGAGCTGGCAGAGACAATTCTTATTTGGCATTAGCAACAATCCCTGGCGGCGGATATGGGTATAAAGGCGGTACTTCTATGGCCGCTCCGAAAGTTGCGGCCCTGGCTGGTGTTATTATCGCAAAACATGGGAAAGACCAAATCTCTCCTGCACAAGTAAAGCAGATCATTCAATCTTCATCAGAAGATATCTTCAAGCCTGGATACGACGAACAATCTGGCCATGGGCTAATTAATGCGGTTAATGCTTTAAAGTAATTCCATCAAACGAGCTGGCGGAAAGTTTCCGTCAGCTTTTTTATTTGAAGGAAAATCAGCGAATAAAGATGGTAACGAATAACTCAAACAGACTATTTGCAGATGCGGCAATATGTACCCTCCAAAAATCCTCCCAAAAATTCATTTTTTTTGGAACTATTTAATAGAATATAGAGAAATACATATAGCGGGGGAGACATACTGATGAATATCCAGCAATATTACCGGAAAACAGCTGACATCTCAATAAATGCGAGCCTGGCCGCACTTGTACCTCCATTTTTCTTTCTATTGATTTTCATAAAAGAATCTCAACGGACGAATTTAATCCTTTTTCTAATCCCTTTCATCATATATAGTTTTCTGTGCCATCAAATTCACTTGCTGAATAAGCAAAGGGCGGCCGAGATAGTGGAGAGAAATTCCAATAATAGCAGACAAGCCCTTCTCTCATTGTTATGCCAGTCAAATTTGATGATCGCTTTTATGCCGGCTCCTTCCCTTAGAATGGTGCTTTTTGATCCGGAAGGAAGGCAGGTTGGTGAAATCAGGGATATGAAAATGTGGAAGTTTAGATGGTTCTTGCCTTATTTTTTGGACCGTCTTTTTCCAAGAAGGCTGGGTATCTATGATTATAACAATAATCTGGAGGCATCAATCCTAATCGATAGAAACGGCGTTGATATTTCGTTTGTGAAAGACTCCTGCAAAGAAACAATCATAAATAAAAAAGATGGATCCAAACTGGTATATGAGAATGGCTGTGATCGATATTCCATTCCTAAAACCTTTTTCCATACGGATTTTCAAGTTCTTGATGAGAAATCAAATAGGATAGCGCGCCTTCGCAAAGGATGGATGCCGCTAGAATGGGGGCAGCAGTTCAGGGATCCCAATACACCTGTACTTTCTTTTGAGGAGGGTCTGACAGCAAAAGAAAAGCTTAGAATATATGCCATTCTTGCGACGCTTTTTCTTTACCGCAATCACTAAAACAGAGTGCACATTTATAGATTCTATATTCCCCATATAGTATGATAAGTTCAGTTTAAATATAGGGATATCAGTATAGAGGTGTTGGAATGAAAAAGTTTCTATTCGCAGCCGCAGTTATTGTCGTTTTGCTGTTTATTGTTGACAAAACAATTCTCAAGGAAAAAGGGGTAGTAGAGCAAGCCGGACAAATGCAGAAATACGATAAAATGGAAGACCCTGAAGATTTGCCTGTTGGTTTGGAGAAAGGAAACCTTGCTCCTGATTTTGAACTGACAGATATGGAAGGAAACCCAGTAAAACTCTCCGATTATAGAGGCAAGGCAGTTTTGTTAAATTTCTGGGCAAGCTGGTGTCCTCCTTGCCGTGCAGAAATGCCGCATATGGAGAAGCTGTATAATAAGTATAAAGATGAAAATTTCGATATTCTTGCAGTCAATCTTACAAACACTGAAAAAAATAGCGGTGACGCAGAGAAATTCGTAAAAGAGCTGGGGCTGACTTTTACAATTCCTATGGATGTAAAAGGCGAGGCAGGTTCTGACTATAATATAATGGCCTATCCTACAAGCTATTTTATTGATTCCGATGGTGTTATTAGAGAGAAAGTTTTGGGAGCTTTAAATGAAGAGTATATGGAGAAGGAAATCAAAAAGCTTCCATAAATAAAACCGGAGAGCCATTGTCAGCTCTCCGGTTTTATTTCTGTAATCATATTCTGGTGCAGACGATTAACGATTACTCTTTTTCGGTATAGCATAATGCCTGCTTCGGCAATATCATTTACGGCTGAGCGATTTATGAAAGCCCCAAACAGCAGTCCGGCTATCGGGATCATTTGAAAAAGTTTTTTCCAGCCAATTTGGTCCCTGTAAGAAAACACAACTTCTCTCCACCCCTGAAGCTCGGAAACGACTTCCCTTTTTGCTCCTGCTTCTTTAGAACCAAACATGGAAAGCTGCTGCAGAATGGCTTCTTTTCCTACAATGTCACTGGAAACAAATTGCAGAATTTTTACGATGAACATTCTTTCATTCTTATCAGCTGGATCAAAGCCATAGCAAATCGCGATATCCTGAAGGGTTTTTAGCTGAATGCCAAGTAGAAGAGGGATATCAATCGTCAGGGTGAAAATCCCTCCAACCCCAGTACTGGCACCTTGCAATGCAGCGGTTCTTTTACGGTTTGAGCTTAGCTTTCCAGCGGCTTCATCCATCTTTGATATGGGCAGGCTTTCTACATCCTCTAAGGTATGAATATTTTGTTCAGGATAATAGTTCTTTAACGCCGAAGCTGAACTTAAATATCTTCCTCCTGATTGAATATATGTGCCAAGCTCATCAAGAATCACTCCAACCTTTTTTTGTATGAACTCCGGTGTGAATCTATCAATTAACTTAAAAGGGAGTCTTCCCAGCTTCTCCCAAAACCATAAATCACCTTGGTCTTTTTCCCATTCTTCACATTTTTTTAGTTCATTTATAAGAAGTTCCCTCGGTTCAATCATATTTAAATTCCTCTCCTTCTTCTATAATTACCTATACGTCAGTTTAAAGCAAAAGTTTCAATTCTTTATAAACAATTCTCTTTGTATATTCCGACTATTCATGGTAAGATTCTTATAATAGAATAGGATTTCCTTCGGGGCAGGGTGAAATTCCCAACCGGCGGTGATGAGGGTACGCCCTCTTAGTCCGTGACCCGGTTTTATTAGCAGAGATGCAGGAACATGCGCTTTTCTAATGATTGTCTAGCTCCAGCGCCTACCCCCTCGAGGTCACAAGCCAATCCTCCCAAAAAGGCAAAAGACGCCTTTTCTGCGAGGCTCGTCTTGTGCTTGTCGGGGGTGAACAAGGCGCTTGCGCTTTTCTAATGAAAACGGTGGATTTGGTGAAACTCCAAAGCCGACAGTGAAAGTCTGGATGGGAGAAGGAATGATTATAGTGCTGCGTTCAAAAAAATCTTTTTTAAACGCTTATTTCGTCATGTGATTTTGCCCCGTTTCACCTTGCTGGTGTACGGGGTTTTGCCGTTTCAAACTTAATTTGGAGAAACTGTAAGGGAAGGAGGAACCAGATAATTTGAACCATCAGGAATATATGAAGTTAGCCATCAGCTTGGCAGCGGCCACTAAAGGCCAAACCAGTCCTAACCCGCAGGTGGGTGCGGTTGTTGTTAAAAATGGTGAAATTCTGGGGATGGGTGCTCACCTGAAAGCAGGAACTCCCCATGCTGAAGTCCATGCGATTGCTGCAGCTGGCGAGAAGGCTAAAGGTGCTGATATTTATGTCACGCTTGAGCCATGCAGCCATTTTGGCAGGACTCCGCCATGCGCAGACTTAATAATTAATTCAGGAATTAATAGGGTTTTTATTGCTTCTGCCGATCCGAATCCTTTAGTTTCCGGCAAAGGAATTGAAAGAATGCAGGATGCCGGGATTGAAGTGGTGACCGGCTTATTGAAGGAGGAAGCAGATGCCCTAAACGAACCATTTTTCCATTTTATAAAAACAAAGACACCATATGTAACCATTAAAGCAGCTTCATCGTTTGATGGAAAAACAGCTGCAAAAACCGGTGACAGCAAATGGATTACTTCTCCAGAATCCAGGCAGGATGTGCATCGGCTACGGCATGAACATGACGCAATACTTACAGGTGTAAATACGATCATTCACGATAATCCCCTTTTAACCGCCAGGCTGCCCCAAGGCGGAAAAAATCCCATTCGAGTTGTATTAGATACAAATCTGAGAATTCCCGCTGACGCAAATGTCATCCGGGATCAGTCTGTAAAGACCATAATCTTTACCGGCTGCGAAATAGATCGGTCAAAGGCAGAAGAGCTAAAGAAGTATAATACTGAAGTTTTTTCTTTTTCTGCTAATGAGGTGCCGATTAAAGAAGTATTAAGAAATTTAGGTGAAAGAAACATCATGACTTTATTTGTTGAAGGCGGATCAGAGATCCATGCTTCATTTATAAATAGCGGTTTCTTTCAGCAGATAATCCTTTATATGGCTCCTAAAATTATCGGGGGCAATAAGGCGATTCCATTTATTGGCGGGGATGGTGCCAACTATGTAAAAGATGCCCCTGCACTGGAATTCACAGAAATTGAAAAGATTGGCGGAGACCTTAGAATTACCGCAAAACCGCTGAGGGAGGCCAAGGAGTAATGTTTACTGGAATTATTGAGGAACTGGGAACAGTAAAAAAAGTAGTTCAGCAAGGCAAGGCCATGAAACTGACCATTCAGGCATCCACAGTTTTAACAGATGTTCAACTGGGGGACAGCATTTCGGTAAACGGCGTGTGCCTTACAGTTACGGAATTTGCGAAAAATGAATTTTCAGCAGATGTCATGCCTGAAACATTCAAAAGTACTTCGCTTTCTGCCATTAAAGAACGAACAAAAGTCAATCTGGAGAGGGCGATGTCGGCAAATGGCCGCTTTGGAGGACATTTTGTGACAGGGCATATTGATGGAACTGGTCAGATTCTAAAAAAAACAGCGAGTGAAAACGCCATTTATATACAAATATCTGTGCCTCCTGCATTAAGCCATTTGCTTATCATGAAGGGATCAATTGCCGTGGATGGGATTTCCCTGACTGTTTTCGGCAATGAAGACAATACTGTTACTGTCTCGATCATTCCCCACACAGCAAGTGAAACGGTACTCGGCTTCAAAGCAGCGGGAGACATTGTTAACCTCGAGTTCGATATGCTGGCTAAATATCTATATTCCTTCATGAACAGGCAGCAGGAAACCTCATCGCCTAAAGAAGGAGTTTCAGAGCGATTCCTTAAGGAGAACGGCTTCTTATAATTAGCAAAAGGAGGGTCAATCAAACATGTTCAGTGATATAAATGAGGCATTAGAAGATTTAAAAGCAGGAAAAGTCATCATTGTCTGTGATGATGAAGACAGGGAAAATGAAGGGGATTTCCTTGCAATCGCGGAATATGCGAAACCGGACACGATCAACTTTATGGCCAAAGAAGGCAGAGGCCTGATTTGTACACCTATCACTGAGGAACTGGCTGAAAAATTGGAACTGAATCCAATGGCAGAAGTGAATACTGACAGTCATGGAACAGCTTTCACAATCAGTGTTGACCATGTAAAAACCACTACAGGCATCAGTGCATTTGAGCGTGCATTCACGATAAAAGAAATGCTTGAGGACGACGCTAAACCTGCAGACTTTTCACGGCCGGGACATGTTTTTCCGCTAGTGGCCAAAAAAGGAGGAGTCTTAAGGCGTGCAGGCCATACTGAGGCCGCGGTCGATCTGGCACGTCTTGCAGGTGCTGAACCAGCCGGGATAATCTGTGAAATAATGAAAGACGATGGAACGATGGCTCGAGTGGATGATCTGGAAAAAGTGGCTGAAAAGTTTGATTTAAAAATGATTACTATTCAGCAATTGATAGAGTATCGATTGAAGCATGACTCCATTGTCAAAAGGGAAGTGGAGATACAGCTTCCAACAGAATTTGGAGACTTTAAAGCAGTAGGCTATACAAACACTGTCGATGGAAAAGACCATGTAGCTCTTGTAAAGGGAGAAATCGATGAACGTGAACCAGTATTGCTTCGTGTGCATTCGGAGTGTCTGACTGGAGATGTATTTGGATCCAACCGCTGTGACTGCGGGCCGCAGCTTGAAGCAGCGCTGGCACAGATTGAAGAGGCAGGCCGGGGAATCCTTTTATATATGAGACAGGAAGGGCGCGGCATCGGACTGATCAATAAAATGAAAGCCTATAAGCTGCAGGAAGAGGGCTACGATACAGTTGAAGCAAATCATAAGCTCGGATTTAAGGACGATCTACGCGACTATGGGGTAGGTGCACAAATCCTTAGGGATCTGGGAGTAAAAAAAATGCGTCTGCTAACCAATAATCCCCGCAAAATTGCTGGATTGGGCGGTTACGGGCTGGAGGTATCCGAACGGGTTCCTCTTCAAATGCCTGCAAAATCTGAAAATGAAAATTACTTAAAAACAAAGAAAACAAAACTTGGGCATTTATTACAATTTTAAGGGAGCGATTAGAGATGAAAAAGGTAATCGAAGGACATTTAGTAGGAACAGGATTAAAAATGGCCATTGTAGTATCGCGTTTTAATGAATTCATTACGGGCAAGCTTTTAAGCGGAGCGGAAGATGCACTCAAGCGCCACGGAGTAAGCGAAGAAGATGTGACAGTTGTGTGGGTTCCTGGAGCATTCGAAATCCCTCTGGCAGCTAAAAAGCTGTCCCAATCCGGAAAATATGATGCAGTCATCACCCTTGGCACAGTGATCCGCGGAGCAACTCCGCATTTTGATTATGTCAGCGGCGAAGTGGCTAAAGGGGTCTCAAGCACAGCATTGCAAAGCGGTGTTCCTGTTATCTTCGGTGTTCTTACAACTGACACGATTGAACAGGCAATTGAGCGGGCAGGCACCAAAGCTGGAAACAAAGGATGGGAAGCGGCTGTCGGAGCTATTGAAATGGGCAACCTTTACAGACAATTATCCGAAGGTGAATAATGTTCCGGATTTTTTGCCGGCATGAGAATAAGAGTGTGCTTCCAGGTGCAATTGTCTTGCCCGGTTGCAATATCTACCAAAATCGGCGGGGGATTTCCGCCGGTTTTTTTAAAAATTTATGGGCAGACGTCTGACCTTTCTATTGGCAGAATGAGTTTTTTTTGATAAAATACTGCTTGTGGCTCACCCGTACTTTTTAGTGATCACTCTTAACTGAGGGAGATGTATACGGGGAGAGCGGGTAGGGAGAGGGCTAATTGAATAGATAGGTAGTATATATGAATAAGTGGTTTAACCAGCTTTTTCAGCTTGATTCAAATGGAACAACTGTAAAAAGGGAGGTTATGGCTGGGGCAATCGGCTTTTTTACGATTGTTTATATTATCGCAGTTAACTCTCTAATTCTCTCTGAAGCAGGAATTCCGCTGGAGGCAGCCATTTTTGCAACCATTATAACATCGGTTGTCGGCTGTTTGATTATGGGGTTTTGGGCAAATGTACCGATTCTCCTTGTGCCTGGAATGGGAATTAACGCTTTGTTTTCCTATACAATGGTCCAATCGATGGGCTTATCCTGGCAGGAAGCATTGGCTGTTGTCTTTATATCTGGTCTGATCTTTGTATTCGTGGCTTTTTCGCGATTCGCAAAGACATTAAGCGAATCGATTCCACATTCACTTAAAGAAGCAATAACAGTGGGACTCGGACTTTTCTTGATGCTGATCGGACTTGAAAAGGGCGGAATCGTTGAAAAAGGGACAAACTCCATTATTGCTATGGGTGAGCTTGGAGACCCGCAAGTGCTTGCAACCATCTTAACGTTCCTGCTTGCCATTATTTTATTTATGCGCAATGTGCCTGGCAACTTTTTGATTACTGTTGTAGCAGGAACATTGATAGCATGGGCTTTTGGGCTGATTAATGTGCAAAGTACCGAGGAAAAGCCGTTTGCTCTTTCCGATTATATGGAAGTATTTGGATCGATGTCATTCGATAACTTACTTTCCGTCACTTTTTGGATTGCCATTTTTTCATTGACAATGGTTCTTGTCTTTGAAAATATCGGATTAGTTCACGGTCATGTTGGTTTTATTAATAGGCCGGAACAGTTTAAGCGTGCTTTTCAGGCAACTTCGGTTTCTGCATTATTGTCAGGAATTTTTGGGACAAGCCCGACTGTAGCAACGGTTGAAAGTGCAGCGAGTATGGCTGCCGGCGGACGTACAGGATTGACAGCAGTCACAACTGGATTCCTGTTTATGCTATCCGCATTCTTTATCCCTGTTATTAAATTGATTCCCAACAGTGCAATTGCGCCTATTCTTATCATTATTGGCGGACTGATGCTTCAAAACATCCGTAATCTTGACTTAAAGGATATGAGCGAAAGCTTTCCAGCTATCTTTATCATTGCCATGATCCCGTTCACGTATAGTATTGCGGACGGCATTGCCATTGGATTTATTCTTTATCCAATCTTAAAGATTTCGATTGGCAAAGCAAAGGAAGTTTCATTTGCATTGTATGTCATAGCTGCTTTATTTTTATTCAACTTTGTTTTTCATGTCATTAGTTAATATAGATATATTGGGATGCCCTATTTGGGGCATCCTTTTTCTTTTTTCTTAACAAAGAAAACTGGTGAATTTTGTATAAAAATATAAAAATTCTTTTTGTTCAACAAGTTTCGATACACGAGTTAATATAGGTCTATAGTAATATGGGGTTTTCGGACGTATGTCAATGGAAGTGTTTGTAGCAAGGCAGCCGATTTTCTCCTAAAAAATATACCGGCAAACCGGGCTAATATGTTAGCCGCTGTGCTATTATAGATATTTTTTCTGCGGCTTAATATATCTTTTCATTTCTGCGGCCATATTCCTTTTAGCAGATACCGGAATGTCTGCCTGGGAAAGGTCCTCGGGGAAGGGAAAAATCCCATAGTCATTAAAACGGACCCGGATAATCCCTTCATATACAATTGTATTTTTAAAAAATGCCGTTGTTTCTACAAAGGCATTTTTTTCATTAATAACGCTGCCAAACTCTTCGATCCGCTGGATGAAAAATTTAAATGTATAAAGATCAGTATTAATATCGGCCACTTCCCTAAATGACGGAATTTATCAATTTTCTAATTAGTTAATAATATAATAGGGAAAACAATTATTGAATAATAAATGCTTTTATGGCACTCTTATTTATAAGTTGGGCTACAAATGGTTTGGAGGTATTATTATGAACATTGAATTGCTGAAATGTCATGGATCAGGAAATGATTTCTTTATAATAGATGAAATTTCCCATACGTATAATTTTACAGAAGAGAATCGTGCTGAGCTTGCCAAAGCAATATGTGACCGCAGCACTGAACTTGGTGCAGATGGAATTCTTTTCGTATTAAAAAGCGAAAAAGCAGATGCAAGGATGCGTGTTTTTAATCCGGATGGATCAGAAGCATCAATGTGCGGAAATGGATTAAGATGCGTTGCCCGTTATGTATGTGAACTTCTTGGTCTAAAAGAAGCCATCATTGAAACCATGAAAGCGGATTTGCAGGTAAAAAAGCAAGAGGACATCTTTGAGGACATTCCAACTTATCTTGTTGAAATATCACCTGTTTCATTCGATTTGAAGGATCTTCCTTTAGTTCTCGATAAAGATACTATAATTAATGAAAAAGTCAGCGGGATCTCAGAGGAATTAGCTTTTACGGCCTTAGCAGTCCCTAATCCCCATTTTGTTTCCATTGTGGAGAAAGAGCAAATTACATCTGACCTGCAAAAAAAGATCAGTGAATATTTGAACGGGCCGAATGATTTCTTTCCTGATGGAGTAAATGTCAGCTTTGTAAAGCCGCTAAAAAAAGGGCATATTTATGTAAGGACATTTGAGCGGGGAGTAGGATTCACCAATGCCTGCGGTACAGCCATGTCCGCTTCAACACTTGTCACTTGCATGAATGGGCTGAATAAAATCGAAGAGCCTGTTGAAGTATACAATAATGGCGGAAAAGTGCGCTGTGTAGTTCATGAGAAGAATGGCAGGCAGTCCATTGATTTAATTGGGAATGCCAGCTATGTTTACCGCTGTGAAGCGGAAATCAATATGGAAAAACCGCAAGAGTTCACCCTATCCCAGAAAGAAGAACATACTGGAGAAATTAAGCAATATGCTAAACTTCAGGAATATGCCCAAGCGGTACTTAAAGAATGGATGTAGGATAAGGCATTGGCCTTATCCTTTTTTGTTTTCCTGTTTTAAAAAATCGAGCACTGGAGAAAAGGGCTGATTTTCCTTTGTCTGAAAATAAGAACTGAATGGATCGCCATCGCTGTTTACCCTTTTTATAAGATTGGTTATCTGAAACCGCTCCATTGTGAGTTTCTCATTGACTTCCTCCCAAAACAGAGGAGCAGCAACAGTTGCTGCTTTATTTCCTCTTGCTGAATAAGGGGCAATGATCGTCTTGCCTTCTGCATGCTGGATATAATCCACATAAAGCCGGCCTCCGCGATTTTTCTTTAATCTTTCTATTGTAAAAGAATCGGGATCTTTGGAAATTAGATACTGGGCAATAAATTCGGTGAACAGCCGAGTATCATCAAAGCTATAGGTATTTTCCTGCAGCGGGATATAGATTTGCAGACCTTTATTCCCGGATGTTTTGACAAAGCTGATTAATTTCAGCTGATCAAGCACCTCTTTAATCAATATTGCAGCTTTAATGGCAAGATGAAAAGCGTCCCTCGAAGGAGGATCTAAATCAAACACTATTTCGCTGGGACCATTGCTGTAAATGGTCTTAAATGGGATATGATATTCAAATGCAAGCTGGTTGCCAAGCCAGAGCAGTGTTTGAAGATTATTGCAGACAATATAATTGATGCCTTCAGACATTTCAGTTTCTACAAAATCCGGTGCGTAATCCGGGCAATTTTTCTGGTAGAAAGGCTCAGCAAAGATCCCATGCGGGTAGCGGATTACAGTTAAAAGCCTTTTCTTTAAAAATGGCAGCATATATGGAGCAATCTCTCTTAAAAAGTGAATGTAATCAATCTTTTGAATAGCTGGTGTTTCCCATAATGGCTTATCTGGATGGGTGATTTCTATTTCGGGAGGCAGGTTTTTCTGCTGTTGTATAAATTTCTCATAAGTGCAGGCATCAGGCTTCAAATCGAAACGAAACTGGTGAAAATGCGGTTCGCGCATTTGATCCTCATAAATCTCCAGATATTTAACTTCCACACATATTGCTGGTTCTACATAAATGAATTGGCTGTTTTCATCTGTTTTATTATCTTTGATGATTTGGAATAAGGCTTGTTTTTCATCGGGCTTCAACCCAAAAAGAAACTGTCCGATTGCTATGACAGCATCCCCCTGGAATACACCAGCATAAAAATAGCCATTTGATTTTTCATATGCAGTGATAAAGCAGTTAACGTATTTCCAATTCTTGAATTTTAGCCATAAAGATGATCTCTTTCCTTCTTCCCATTTATTCTTCAACTGCTTTGCCACGATTCCTTCACCATCATGCAGGACAATTTTTTCCCAAAGTTCATTAAAGCTGCGGTATGGAGGGATTAATTGTATCAATCTCGGATCCTTCTCATCAGGTTTTAAGGGCATATTACAATCCTTAAACAAAGCTTCCAGTTCTGCTTTTCTGGTAAAGTACTCTTTATCGGTCATTTTTTTGCCTTTTACCATCAAAATGTCAAAAATAAGAAGACGGCATGGCGCAGTTTTTGCCTTCTCTTGAATTTTCTTTTCAGACCTCATCCTGCCCCTGACCTGGATGGACCCAAAATGGGCTTTATAGGCATTCTCCAGAAAGACTAATTCTCCATCTAGTGTAAGTGGAAGGTATGATTCGAATTTATCTTTGTTTTGCTCTAAAAAATCCTTAATTTCCGGGAAAATATGTAATAAAGGCTTATCATTCCTGCTTGTCAGTCTGGGTTCCTTGTCCAAGTGCAGGATTGCTCTAAAACCATCATACTTCGCTTCAAAGAGCCATTCCTTCTCTTCCGGAACATCAAAAGTTAAGGTTGGAAGCATTGGTCTCATTCAATTTGGCCTCCTTTACAATCGTTACTATAGTTTTGGCCATTGCCGCTAAAACTACTCAGTTTCCAAATGTTTTAGCGTATCTCCCTTTTTATTAATACACAAGTTATGAGTACTACATCTAATAAGAATGGGAGTTTGACTATGCATACAATGTGGAAAGGAAGCATCAGTTTTGGGCTGGTGAATATACCAATCAAGCTGCACTCGGCTACAGAAGATAAGGATATAAAGCTGAGAAATCTTCATAAAGAATGTCATTCGCCAATTAAATATGAGAAAACATGTCCTGTTTGTGAAGTAGAAATTAAAAACGAAGATATTGTAAAAGCTTATGAATACACAAAAGGAAAGTTTGTCGTTTTAGAGGATGAGGATTTAGAAAAGCTTAAACAGGAAAATGAGGATAAAGCTGTCGAGATTGTGGACTTTGTAAAAATACAGGAGATTGATCCGATTTATTATAATCGCACATATTATATGTCTCCAGGGGACGGAGGAGGAAAAGCCTATTCCCTTTTAAGAAAAGCGCTGGAGACGTCAGAAAAGGTAGGTTTGGCAAAAATCATTATTCGATCCAAAGAACAGCTGGCTGTGGTCCGGGTATATGAAAACACTCTTGTAATGGAGACCATTCATTACCCTGATGAAGTGCGTAAGGCTGCGGATGTGCCAAATGTACCTGCAGAAGACAAAGTGACAGATAAGGAAATCGATACTGCCATTATGCTGATTGATCAATTAACCACTGAATTTAAACCCGAGAAATATAATGATGACTACCGGACAGCTCTTTTGGAGCTTATCGAAGCAAAACGTACTGGCAAAGATATAGTCACACCGGTCGAAAAAGAACCTGCAGCCAATGTAACCGACCTTATGGCTGCCCTGCAGGCATCAATTGATAAAACCAAGCCTGCTGATGCAGAAACAAAGAAAAAACCGGCAGCTAAAAAGAAACGTGCTCCTGCAAAAACAAAAGCAAAAAAGCAGGCTTAATAGAAATAAAACCGACTTTGCTTTTGCAAAATCGGTTTTTTACTGGAGCTATTTTTTTGAAGAAAAGTCTTCAAAAAATGTTCCGTTTATCAAAGTTAGTGGTAATCCTATAAATAAAAAGGATTTGTTTAAATGAACAGGAAAAATTTAACATCAAAAAATATCATCTACTTAACGTTGGCAGCTGCAATTATTGGCGGATTTGTGCTGCTTTTTATTGAAATAGTGGACGAATTGAAGGAAAATGAGCTAATTCGATTCGATGAAGCTGTGATTCAGTATGTACAGGCCTTTATTTCTCCCCGGCTCACGGAGTATATGAGCGTGATTACTTTTTTGGGGTCGGTAAAATGGCTGGCTTTTTCTGTAATTATGGCGGTCGTGCTTTTGTTTATATTTAAAAAGAGTTCACTTGCATGGTTCATGGTTCTTTCATCCGGTCTTGGATCACTTTTCAACTTGCTGCTGAAATGGATTTTCAAAAGAGAACGACCGGATATCAGACCTCTGATTGAGGAGCAGGGATTCAGTTTTCCGAGTGGCCATTCAATGGGATCTTTTATTTTTTATGGCTCGCTGGCCTATATGATCATCCATTTGGCAAAAAGAAAACGATGGAAGACTGCATGGACAGTGATGCTAGGCTGTTTTATCATCATGATTGGGTTAAGCCGCATCTATTTAGGCGTTCATTTTCCCAGTGATGTAATAGCTGGATTCGCAGCCGGAGGTGCCTGGCTGACAATAATGATAATTGGATTCCGCTATTATGAGTACCGCAAAAATGTATAATGGGTATTGAGAAATGCGCAGTTTCTTTATAACATAGGGAAATAACAGATACAGGAGTGGGAACAATGAATCAAAAAATTTTGCCGGCATCTTCAAACATGAAAGAATTTGAAAAGTTCCTGAAAAGCCCCTATGACATTGGTGTATTTCTCGATATGCACATTTCGCAGCTGAAGAATGTTTCGCAGATGGCAAAAGCACATAACAAAAAAATGATTTATCATGTTGATCTGATTCATGGCTTGAAAAGCGATGATTATGCCGCTGAATATATATGCCAGGAATTTAAGCCTTACGGGTTAATTTCTACTAAATCCAGCGTCATCCTGAAAGCAAAGCAAAAAGGAGTGATCGCTGTCCAGAGGATTTTCCTCATCGATTCTCACGCGCTTGAAAAAAGTTATAAATTAATCGAGAAAACCAGGCCGGACTACATAGAAGTTTTGCCGGGAGCCATGCCATGGATGATAAAAGAAGTAAATGAACGTTTGAACACCCCCATATTTGCTGGAGGACTCATCCGATCAGAAGAAGAAGTGAAGAATGCGCTTGGTGCAGGAGCAGCTGCCATTACAACTTCGAAAATAGAATTATGGGAAAGGTTTTCATAAAAATGTTCAAGGAAAGTTTGACAACGTTTTCATAGACTTGTATACTCGGTTTAACAAGTTAATTTATGTGTCGGAGATTAGGAGATTCACACAGTTTAGCCATTAATGGCTTAATCTGTCGTGAATCTCCTTTTTTGTTTCCGATCACCCAAAACGGAAAGGGGATTTTCAGATGTCTGCTTTTATGGGAGAAATAATTGGAACGATGATCTTGATTGTTTTTGGAGGAGGCGTTGTTGCCGGAGCGAATTTAAAAAAGACTTTCTCTTTCAATGGAGGGTGGATTGTTATCACCATTGCCTGGGGACTAGCTGTAACGATGGGGATTTTTGCTGTAGGATCGATTAGCGGGGCACACTTGAATCCTGCTGTAACAATCGGGTTTGCGCTTAGCGGGGATTTCCCTTGGGCAGACGTGCCTGGCTATATTCTGGCTCAAGTCCTGGGAGGTTTTTTGGGAGGGGTTATTGTATTCCTTCACTATCTCCCGCATTGGAAAGAAACAGAAGACCAGGGTGCTAAACTTGCTGTTTTCTCAACCAGTCCTGCGATTCCCCATACATTTTCAAATTTATTAAGTGAAATGATTGGGACGTTTATTCTTGTACTGGGATTGATGTTTATTGGGGCAAATCAATTTACAGAAGGCTTAAATCCGATAGCTGCAGGCCTTCTGATTGTTGTAATCGGAATGTCGCTCGGAGGGACAACTGGCTATGCGATTAATCCGGCTCGAGACCTGGGACCGCGAATTGCTCATTTTCTTCTTCCGATTGCAGGAAAAGGGAAATCAAACTGGGGGTATGCATGGATACCGGTAGCTGGTCCAATCCTGGGGGGATTAATGGGTTCCGCATTCTATCAAGTGATGTTCGATGACAAAGCTTCAGGCATGTTATGGGCAGTGCTCGGTGTTAATATAATAGTATTAATTCTTTCATATATTTTTGGCAAAAAACAGCCAGGGGAAGTTGATTCTTCTAAAGTGGCTGCATAAATAAAATAATGAACAAGATTGGGAGGAGTCATTTGTGGACAAATATATTTTATCATTAGACCAGGGGACTACTAGTTCGCGTGCTATCCTATTTAATAAAAAAGGGGAAATTGTGCACACGGCGCAAAAAGAGTTCACACAGCATTTTCCAAAGCCTGGCTGGGTTGAACATAATGCAAATGAAATATGGGGTTCAATTTTATCGGTGATTGCAGGTGTTTTTTCGGAATCCGGGATTAAACCAGAGCAAATTGCCGGCATTGGCATAACAAATCAGAGGGAAACAACTGTTGTTTGGGATAAAGAAACGGGAGTCCCGATTTATAATGCGATTGTCTGGCAGTCAAGGCAGACAAGCGAAATTTGCGATGAATTGAAGGAAAAAGGCTATAACGATCTATTCAGAGAAAAAACCGGTCTCTTAATAGATGCCTATTTCTCAGGAACAAAAGTTAAGTGGATACTGGATCATGTGGAAGGGGCAAGGGAAAAAGCCCAACAGGGCAAATTATTATTTGGAACCATCGATACATGGCTAATCTGGAAGCTATCGGGAGGAAAAGCGCATGTGACCGATTACTCCAATGCGTCCCGCACTCTAATGTTTAATATCCACGAACTTAAATGGGATGAAGAGCTGCTGAACATACTCGGAGTCCCGAAAGCGATGCTGCCTGAAGTGAAGCCATCTTCCGAAGTGTATGCTAAGACAATTGACTATCACTTTTTCGGCAAGGAAGTACCCATTGCCGGAGCAGCGGGTGATCAGCAGGCAGCGCTATTTGGACAGGCATGCTTCGAGAAAGGAATGGCTAAGAATACTTACGGAACCGGCTGTTTCATGCTAATGAATACAGGTGAAAAAGCGGTACAATCTGAACATGGACTTCTAACTACCATTGCCTGGGGACTTGAGGGGAAAATTGAATATGCATTGGAGGGCAGCATTTTTGTTGCGGGCTCTGCCATTCAATGGCTCCGTGATGGAATGAGGATGTTAAAGGATGCAAAGGACAGCGAAAGCTATGCAAAAAAAGTGGACTCGACAGATGGAGTGTATGTGGTTCCGGCTTTTGTAGGTCTAGGGACACCATATTGGGACAGTGATGTAAGGGGTGCAGTATTCGGAGTCACAAGGGGAACGTCCAAAGAGCATTTTATCCGTGCGACACTTGAGTCACTTGCGTATCAGACAAAAGATGTTCTATCTGCCATGGAAGCGGACTCAGGCATTAAGCTTAAGACGCTTAGGGTTGACGGAGGTGCCGTGAAAAATAACTTCTTGATGGAGTTCCAGTCAGATATTTTAGAGGTGCCGGTAGAAAGACCGACAATTAATGAAACTACTGCGCTTGGTGCAGCTTACCTTGCTGGATTGGCTGTCGGGTTCTGGAAATCCCAGGAGGAAATTGCTGAGCAGTGGGCAATTGATCAATCATTTCATCCATCGATGGAAGAAAAAGTCCGTGCAGGTCTTTATCAAGGCTGGAAAAAAGCAGTCAAGGCAGCAATTGCATTTAAATAGTCAGAAGAAAGTTTTATACACAAATCATATCTTTTTATGTTATAATAAGATTAAGTTAATAGTTCGGCAGGAGATGCGGAGAGACCACAAAATCATTATCGGGTAAGCGATAATGTATTTTGTGGTCTCTTTTTTATTCCCTGCTTTTAAAGGGTAGTTATAACTACTAGCCTTTTCGACAAGGAGGAGACAACAATGATATTTTCTAATTTAAATCGTACTGAAATGATAAAAACACTGACAAAGGAAGAATTTGATGTTCTGATTATTGGCGGCGGCATAACGGGAGCGGGAATAGCTCTGGATGCAGCAGCACGGGGAATGAAAACAGCACTCGTCGAAATGCAGGATTTTGCAGCCGGAACTTCCAGCCGTTCAACAAAACTGGTTCACGGCGGATTAAGATATCTTAAACAATTTGAAGTTAAGGTGGTAGCGGAAGTCGGCAAGGAGCGGGCAATCGTATATGAAAATGGGCCACATGTGACTACACCGGAGTGGATGCTGCTTCCGATGCATAAAGGAGGCACATTTGGAAAGTTCTCAACTTCTATCGGACTTAGAGTTTATGACTTTCTTGCAGGCGTCAGAAAGTCTGAACGCAGAAGTATGCTCAATGCCCAGGAAACATTATCAAAAGAGCCGCTTGTAAAAAAAGATGGACTTAAAGGCGGCGGTTATTATGTAGAATACCGCACAGATGATGCCCGACTTACAATAGAGGTAATGAAAGCTGCAGCAGAAAAAGGCGCTATGCCTGTTAACTATTTGAAGGTCGAAAAACTTTTATATGATGAACAAGGAAATGTATGCGGAGCTGCAGCTGCAGATCAGCTGACAGGCGGGGTTCATGAAGTTAGAGCAAAAAAAGTCATCAACGCAGCAGGTCCCTGGGTTGATTCCATCCGCGAGAAAGACGGATCAAAGAAAGGAAAGACCCTGCGTTTGACTAAAGGTGTTCATTTGGTAATAGACCAATCCAAGTTTCCGTTAAAACAGGCTGTATACTTTGATACACCTGACAAACGGATGGTATTTGCCATACCGAGAGATGGTAAGACCTATGTAGGAACAACAGATACATTCTATAATTCTAATCCTGTAAATCCCAAAATGACTGCAGGTGACAGAACATACATCATTAATGCCATTAACTTTATGTTTCCTTCTGTGAAGATAGTGGAGGATGACATTGAATCCAGCTGGGCTGGTGTTCGTCCGCTTATTTGGGAAGAAGGAAAAGATCCTTCCGAAATATCACGCAAAGATGAAATTTGGGAGTCGGATACTGGTTTGCTGACGATTGCAGGTGGGAAACTGACCGGGTACAGGAAAATGGCCGAAACCATTGTTGATTTGCTTGCTGAAAAATTCAAACAGGAATCAAATAGAACATTTAGCGGAAGTATTACAAAAACATTGCCTATTTCAGGAGGAAATGTAGGAGGATCATCCAAATTTCAGGAATTCGTCAGGTTTCAGACTGAAAAAGGAACAAGTATTGGTTTATCAGCGGAACAGTCCAGGCACCTTGTTAAAATGTATGGATCTAACGTCGGTATCATTTTTAATATGATTGAGACGAAAAGGAGTGAAGCTGAGAATTATGGCTTGCCGATTGTATTATGGGCAAAGCTGAAATATGCAATTGAACATGAAATGGCTGCCACCCCTGTAGATTTTTTTAACCGCCGAACAGGAGCGCTGCTTTTTGATATTGAAACGGTAAGAAACTATCAAAAGCAAGTAATTTCATATATGGCTGATGCATTTAAGTGGGATATAGCTGCAGGAAATAATTTTGAAAACCAGCTGAACCAGGAACTCAGTTTTGCGGTAAAGCCGGCAGATCAGGACTAAAGCTCCCCAATTGGGGAGTTTTCATTTTTTAGGAGTATTTTCTTTAACAAAAGGGACATTCCATTGGCATATTATAGATTAGATAGGTAGCGGAGGTGGCTTATGTACAATGTTCTCATGTTTGTTGACTCGGGGGTTGATGATTCACTTGCCCTAATGTATGCCCTTCAGCATCCCGAGATTAATCTAGTAGGTGTAGTCAGCGCTTATGGCAACATAACCAAAGAAGAATCCATCAATAATACTGCATATTTACTGAAACTTGCAGGCAGAGAGGACATTCCCATTATAGCAGGGGCGAGCGGGCCATTATCCGGTGAGACCGCTGTCTTTTATCCTGAAATACACGGGGAGGAAGGCCTCGGGCCCATTCAGCCTCAGGAGAATTTCATCAGCAAAATAAAGGTATATGACATAAACAAAATTATAGAAATTGTAAATGAATACAAAAATGACCTTGTGATCGTTGGAGTTGGAAGGCAGACAGATTTGGCATTGCCGCTCATTCTGTATGGAAAGGATGCATATAAAGATGTAAATGCATTCTATTTAATGGGCGGTGCGTTTTTAGTTCCGGGAAATGTAACACCAGAGGCTGAGGCGAATTTTTACGCTGACCCCATTGCAGCGGATTCAGTGCTTGAAAAAGCAAAAAACATCTATATATTTCCCCTAAATGTAACAAATAAAGCGATTATCAGGCCTGAAACGATTGATTTTATTGCAGATAATACTCAATCGCCTTTTAAAGATCTAATCAAACCTGCTTATGATTATTATTATGAGGCTTATCAAAAGCTTGTCCCGGGAATTAAGGGTGCACCTCTTCATGATGTTCTTGTATTAAGTGTTCTCACAAATCCTGATCTTGCCAAATATGTAAAACGAAGAGTGAGAATAGAACAGTTTGGAAAGGCAAAGGGTAAAAGCATAGCTGACTTTAGGCCGGTGCCCGAAGTTGATCCGCCCGAAACACTTGATAATATAGCGATGGAGTTTGATCTGGAACGTTTTGTTATTGATTTTATCGAGGTTTTCCTTGCTCAGAAAAATCAGAAATAGCTTTTGACACTCAGTGTTAAAAGCTTTTTTATTTGGTGTTGAAGGGGAAAGGAAAGTTGGCATAGAATGTATTAACATGGAAAACATTTGCAGTCAGGGAAGGTTTCTTCAGACAAGGAAGAATGGCAATAATTCCATTTAGTTTCGGCATACATTATCAAAATCAAATGGAGGCTTTCAAATTGCTAAAAAACAAGAAATTAAACAGGTTTCTTTCAATTCTGGGAATGGTCATAGCTATTGCCATAGCATATAGTGTACTTGTCTTTTTAAATAAGGATGAATCCAAGGTTCAAAAAACCTCAGCAAATGCGGAGACATCTGAACAGGGATTAATGTACGATGATTTAGGGGACTTCATTGCCTCCAATCATACTTTTTATAATGAAACACTTGGATGGGGAAGAGATCGTAAAGTCAGCTGGCCAAAACAAAGAGATCAGGCTGAATTAATCGTAAATTCGCTTAAAAAAATATCAGCTGAGAATGAGGATTTGCAGACTGACCTGGGCACAATAACACGGCTGGCAGAAACTGTGCAGTCGGGCACTAAGGATAAGGAAGTTTTAATTAAATTGCACCGATATTTTCATGATCTGGATATTGGATTTAATGGCTATAAAGACACAACCGATTTTTTTGATGTAACAGAGTATAAAGGAGAAGGCTAATAAGCGGGTGACAAGTTATTTTCTTGACACTTTACCGTAAATAAGATAACATAGTGATTGAAGTATTTGAGGTATATTGTTGAAGTCGTTAATTCACTTGGATTGTTCGGCAGCCGAACCTTCTTTTTTTGTGAAACTGCGGCTTTTTATTATGTTTCATGCTCTTTAGGATTTTGAAAGAGTAAGCATGTGTTTGTAATTAAGAATAATTTGTGTGGACAGCTTAATGCTGAATTTTCTTCTTAATCATCTTCTATAAACCAGACACTTCTCCGTATTTTTACTTCAGTAAGTTTCTTACCATTTAATATTAAAATCTCAGAGAGCATCTAAGTCGGAAAGAATTCCGACCAACCTGATTCCCACTGGCGCGGTCTAGGAGCCGCAAGGATGGAAGAGAGGCAGGGCTTTCATTGTTTTAGGTAATAACTAATTAACTCAAATATATCATTTATAAGGACAGTATTTGCTGTCCTTTTTTATATATCTCGCAAAAAAACACGAACGTTTGAATAAGTTTCAGTTTAATTATTTGTGTTTTTGTGGTATGATGTATTCATTAGAATAGCTTTTCAAAATCGCAGTGACTGACGACAATGCGGAATGAACCGCTGGGGAGCTGCGTCTATGTATAGCCGGTCGTCTGGGCAGAGATAAGGGATACCCTTGTCTCTTTTTTTCATAACAAAATGGAAAAGCCCGTCAGCCGAATAGGTGCTTTTCCTATAGGAGGAATATGCATGGAAAAAAAGATTATTCTTGATGGAATTGTTGTGGCAAAACATGTGAAAGACCAATTAAAGGATCGAATTGAAGAATTGAAGGGGAAGGATACCGTCCCTTGCTTAGCCACAATTTTGGTGGGAGATGACCCTTCCTCTGAAACGTATGTACGGATGAAGGGGAATGCTTGTGAAAAACTTGGCATATTATCAAAACGTATTCATATGTCAAAGGATACAACAACACAAGAACTATTAGAGAAGATTGCAGAATTAAACAATGATCCTTCTGTACATGGAATCCTTCTACAGCATCCCGTACCAGGACATATAGATGAACGAAAAGCTTTCGAAGCTATTGCTATTGAAAAAGACGTAGACGGTGTTACAAGCCTTGGATATGGACAGACCGCATTCGGTTTTGGTGAATATCCATCCTGTACACCTGCAGCTATTTTGGAAATTATGGATTTCTATAAATTGAGTGCTGAAGGTATGCATGCTGTAGTCGTAGGCAGAAGCCCAATCCTTGGCAAGCCGGTCTCTGCCCTTTTACTCAATCGAAACGCAACAGTCACTACCTGCCATTCATATACCAAAAATCTGCCCCAAATTGTAAAGCAAGCTGATATTGTAATAGCAGCTGTAGGGAAACCTAACTTTATCAAGGGTGAATGGATTAAAGAAGGAGCTATTGTCCTTGATGCCGGATATAATGAAGGAAATATTGGGGATGCAGAGTATGAAAGCTGTGCTGAAAAGGCGTTTGCCATTACCCCCGTACCTGGAGGAGTTGGACCTGTTACGATTTCCATGCTTTTGAAACATACTGTTCATGCTGCAGAAAAAATCGCTGAAATACAAGGGAAGCATAAATAGTTCATTTATCCCTAAATAAAAATTGATCTTTAAAAGGATTGACTTATAACTGGGTGTCGTTTATTATTAGGTTAACGCTGTAAAGTTCGTTATATACTTTTTGGATAAGTAGTCGTAGCTGCAAAGAAATGTAGGCGATCGTTCATCCTCATTTCTGCAAGCTGCGACTTTTTTATGTTTAAGTTTATATGGTACATTATAGTGAAAAACAATTTATTGGGAGGCAACACAAATGAACACAGGTAAAGTTAAATGGTTTAATGCAGAAAAAGGTTTCGGATTCATCGAATCTTCAGAAGGTCAAGATGTATTCGTACACTTCTCCGCTATCCAAACTGAAGGTTTCAAAACTTTAGAAGAAGGTCAAGACGTAACTTTCGAAATCGTTGAAGGTAACCGTGGACCTCAAGCTGCTAACGTAACAAAAGCATAATTTTGCTTAAAATGAGGTGATGCATGTCTAATCATGCATCACCTTTTTATGTTTGCTTATCCACTTTGTAGCCTTCAGCATTCCTCAAAACAGATCTTCTGTAATAACTGCTTTTAGGAATATGTATTTTTCATTTCACCCAATTAAAATACTTCACTTACAAAAAGTTTAAAAATAGTGCAAACGGAAATGTAAAAAAGAGATACAAACTGGAAAGCCTAGTAAAGTGTCCATGTCTTTATACAAAAAACAATCTTTCAGTACCTAATAAGATTTGCAATTCAAGGAGGAAATTATATTTTGACAACTTTTTCAGATTTTGGCTTAAGTAATGAAATAGTAAAAGCCCTTTCCAATATGGGCTTCGAGGAACCAACACCAATTCAGGCACAGGCAATTCCAATCGGAATGAAGGGGAAGGACATGATTGGCCAGGCGCAGACTGGAACTGGAAAAACCACTGCTTTTGGTGTGCCGCTGTTAGAGCAGATTGATTTAAACGAAGGTATTCAAGGTCTAGTCCTTGCGCCAACACGGGAGCTTGCTGTACAGGTGGCAGAAGAATTAAACCGTATAGGACAGGTAAAAGGAGTCCGGACACTTCCTGTTTACGGTGGTCAGGATATCACCCGCCAAATCCGTGCGCTTAAAAAGCACCCGCATATTATTGCTGCTACACCGGGAAGGTTAATTGATCACATTGAAAGAAAAACAATCCGTTTAAGCAACATCAAGATGGTAGTTCTGGATGAAGCGGATGAAATGCTTAATATGGGCTTCATCGAGGACATTGAAAGAATTTTAAGTGAAATTAAAGGTGAGCGCCAAACCCTTCTTTTCTCAGCAACAATGCCAAAAAGAATTCAGTCTCTTGCTGAAAAATTCATGCAGGAACCAGAAATGGTTAAAGTCAAAGCGAAAGAAATGACTGTTAAAAATATTGAGCAGTACTATATGGAAGTGCATGAAAAACAAAAATTTGATGTGCTTTGCAATCTGTTGGATATTCAGTCACCTGAACTGGCTATTGTGTTTGGAAGGACTAAAAAGCGTGTAGATGAAGTGGTGGAAGGTCTTATCAAGAGAGGCTATTCGGCTGAAGGAATTCATGGTGATATTCCCCAGGCGAAAAGAGATCAGGTTATCCGCCGTTTTAAAGAGCAGACAATCGACATAATGGTAGCCACTGACGTTGCTGCACGAGGTCTGGATATTTCAGGTGTTTCCCATGTTTATAACTTCGATATCCCGCAGGATCCTGAAAGCTACGTTCACCGGATTGGACGTACTGGGCGTGCCGGAAATAAAGGGCTGGCAATTACGTTCGTTTCTCCAAGAGAAATTGACCACCTAAAAATAATTGAAAGTGTTACAAAAAGCAAAATGGCGAAAAAGCCTGTTCCTTCCTTTAAGGATGTTGTTGCAGGCAATCAGCAGGCGACTATTAATAAACTTATGGAAGTTATTGAAAAAGAAGAACATGCAGACTTCAAGAGAGTGGCGGAAAGCCTTCTTGAAGATACAGATTCTGTTACTTTGCTTGCTGCAGCCATCAAATTGCTGACTAAAGGTCCTGATGTAACACCGGTTAAATTAACTGCGGTGGAACCTATCCGTGTCAGAAAACCTAAAGGTGATCGCGGCGGAAGAAGATTCAACGACAGGTCCAGAGGCGGCAGCCGTGATAGAAGAGATTTTAAAGGCGGCCGGGACAGACGCACTAAAAACCGCAGCAGCAATAAGGGATAATACGGTTTAAAATCCAAGAGAAAATGGATATATTGATTTTTTTCGGTACTTTTTGAACATTTTATTATAAAATTAGAGGAATTTACCCATATTAGTAAATGCAGGGTAAAAAATCACTCTGTGAGTTATAGATATTAGGAGGAAATTTACATGGCAACAGGCAAAGTAAAATGGTTTAACTCAGAAAAAGGTTTTGGTTTTATCGAAGTTGAAGGCGGAGAAGATGTATTTGTTCATTACTCTGCAATCCAAACAGAAGGTTTCAAAACCCTTGATGAAGGCCAGGAAGTTAACTTTGACATAGAGCAGGGCCAGCGTGGACCTCAAGCTGTAAATGTAACAAAGTTATAATTAGTTGATAAGAGGGTCCCTATTAAGGGGCTCTTTTATTTTTGGGGTAAAATAGGGTATAAAAGTAAGAAGGAAGGAATGATAGTGATCAAAATCCTTATTCTGTCTGATACCCACATGCCAAAGAAGTCAAAACAGCTCCCTGATATACTTCTGAATGAACTTCTCAGCTGTGAATTAATTATTCATGCAGGTGATTGGCAGAGCGTCGAACTGTATTATGAATTAAAACAATATGCACCTGTTGAGGGGGTATATGGAAATACCGACAGTGATGAAATTTGCTCCATTCTTAAGAAAAGAGTACTGCTTAAAATAGAAGGTTTTAAAATTGGGGTTGTCCATGGGCATGGAAAGGGAAAAACAACTGAAAAAAGAAGTATAGAAGCATTTGATAAGGAAAATGTTGATGCTATTATATTTGGGCATTCACATATACCGATAAAGAAACTCCATAATGGAATAATACTGTTTAATCCCGGGTCTCCGACAGATAAGCGCAGGCAGCCGAACTATTCGTTCGGCACCCTGGAAATTTCAGATGAGATGACATTCAATCATGTTTATTTTGATTCAAAGGAATAAAACGTGTTTCAAACCTTGAGTGTGTTTAGATCATATTCGTAATAATCTTGTGTGCCGTATGGTTCAAAGCCGCATGATTTGTACAATGAAAGTGCATGGTCATTTTCTGCAGCTACTTCTAGATGCACCCAGCTAACTCCCTTGCTGTGCTGCAGATTAACAACATTTGTAAGAGCGCCCCTGCCGATTCCTTTCCCCTGAAAAGAAGGATCGACAGCAAAGCCGTAAATCCACGCAGCATCTTTTTCTGTTTGAATTCTGATTTTGCCGGCTTTTTGGCTTTTGTATTCAATGATAAAAGTCCTCTCATTTTTGCAGGCAAAGATTTTTTTATTAAAAACCTCTGCTTCGTCTTTGGGGATATCAAAGCATGCAGTATCCAGATGATTAATGAATGCAAGGTCACTGCTGACTGCTTGCCGCATAGTTACTTCAGAATTTGCTGTTCCGATTTTTTTGGTTTTATGGCGCTTCATTTGATACTCGGAGAATGAATAGGTGCAGGGTAATGATTTAATATAACCTTCTGCTGATTGGGAAGAGGCTGGAGCATTAATAAGTAATTTGCGTGCTTGGGCCAATTGTTTTACTGCCTCATTGAACAAGCTGGAAAAGATGCCTTTTCGTCTATGATTAGGATGAACCATTCCGCATAATTCAACCGGACCTCCGAAATTATATAGAGCAAGGTAACCTAATAAATTCCCGCTATTATCATAATGGAAATAGTCATTTTCATCGTCGGCCCTTGACTTCAAGGTATCCCAATTTAATTTTAATTTGATATTGCCCGTTTCTTCGCAAATTTGCTGTAGAGAATGAATATCGTTTAATTGTTTTTTTGTCAGCACTCAGGCGGCCTCCTAGATAAAAGAAATAATAAACCAATATTATAAGAAAACGGTTCATGCGAATAGTCCTAAATTTCAATCTATTAGCTTTGGATTGAAATTATGTAAATAAATATAGCAATATGTTAGGATTGTATGGAAAAAGGGGGAGAATCAATGAAGAATTTCACAGTGATGTTCCATAAGGAAGATAATATACAGCCGATGGCTGTTCAAAAATTAAATGAAAATGACTTTGAAGTATACACAGAAGGCGGCACAAGGCATTTATTTGAATTGAACTCTAATGTTGGCTATTTTATATTTTTTGATGCTATTGATAAGGAAGGGAAGGAGTCTTACCTGGTTCTTCAATATGAAGGGGAGTCGGAAGAACCCAGTGCATGCTTTGCTTTTGAATTAAAAGATTTCTATCAATTCACCGCTCTTTATCTGAATGACCTTGATTTTAATGAAGGAAATAATGTGGATAGGGAAGAAGAAGCTTATACACCGATACAGCATTTGGCACATTTAATGTATCACATTATTGAAGAGGGTAAAAAAATTCAGTGATAAAATAAAAGAGCAGGTTCTCCTGCTCTTACTCTTGTGCTTGAGAAAGGTTCTCTCTGCAGAAAGCAGAAACTTTCTTTTCTTCCACTTCATCCAAAGCGAAATCCAATATGTTTCCTGAATGACTTTCGACAAAATGATAATTAAGAATCCTCTCATCTTCTCCATTTTTATAATAAAGGACCCTTAACTTAATGCCATTCTCTGAATATAATTCATCGTCTTCATCTACATCGATATCTAAAAAGTATTCGTAGCGGTCACCCGTTAAAATGCCGGTAGGATCCTGTATGTACTCAATAGTATAACTTGTAATATCCATGGTCTTCACCCTTTCTTTCGCTGCTGTACATGTCATTATACACTTTTCCCAGATTGGTTTAATAGTATTTATCAATTTTTTGCCGTGTTTCTAAGGCTGCAGTGTAAGTTTAGAACTTTTTGACAGCGCCCTTTAAATATGTTATACTAATTTTAGTTAAAAGAATATAATATTGCCCATAAACACTTGTTATATAGAGCCAGTGGTTCGTCACTTTATATAGCAAGTGATTTTTATTTTGGGTAAGGGTCTTACTCTTTGGGAGGTGCCTGATTATGGCAATGGGATTTGGCAGAAAAAATTTGGAAGAAATCAAGGTTGAAGAAGTGAAAATCTGGGAGTGTACATCTGAGTCTTGCAACTGCTGGGTAAGGGACAATTTCAAAAGCAGCCAGGTACCTATTTGTCCGATTTGCAAAAGTGAAATGGCAGAAACGACTAAAGAATTGCAAGTCGTTAACAATAACAGCATCTTTTCTAAATAATTGTAAGGGCGATGACATCGCCCTTTATTTTTTTGCTGATTTTTTCTATTACGCTTGCAAGCTCATCAGATCTTAGAAATTCAATAGTGGAAAGCTTTTTTAAACTTAATACTTCCAGATTCAATAAGCAGTACATAACGTCCATTTACTTTAGCTATAGGAATCGTTTCCCTGAAATCTGAAGGAGCCCGATCACGGATACGTTGTCCATCCTTTAACTTAAGCTCAATCTATGGAGAATGTTCGATAATTTATACGGAAGCTTCAATTACCTGGTCTGTTGAATCTCCCTTTTTGGACTGGCTGCCCCAATTTCCATGCTGCTTTCCGATTGTTCTCTTCTTCGCTATCAGACTGGAATGCTCTTCTATATGTTCTTGTACCACCGAGTCGTTTGCAATTTTAACAATTTCCGGCAGAGCTCTTTGCAAGCTCACCATCCTAAAAATCCTTTATTGCACTATTCTCATATTTCTCTGAATCGGGAGTCTGAAAGTGTTTAGAGTACTTCTCGGCATTTTCCCCTTTCCCTCGACCTGTACAACAAAAAATGACAAATAACTAATTTCAAAATCCATACATTTCCCCTTTTTCTTCATCTTTAACTTTATAATAAATCTTACATCTAATTGCCCTTCGTTCAATGTTGAGTATATGTTTTTCCATGATGAACAAAATAATGGAAACGCGCTAAACTGGATGTGGAAGAATGTCAAATTTGCTTTGGTTTCTTGGATTAGTGCTTATCAGCATAGGTCTTATTTATATAACTTATATTAGAACTGAATTTCGGCATAATCTGGCGGTTTATTTCTTTGTTATGGGACTTTCTTTTTTAATGGAATACATTGTATTAATTTTAGGTGACGCATACTCCTATTACCCGAAATTATTTTCTATCCAGTGGTATGATGATGTTTTTGGCTCCAGTATATCTCAGGCTTTTTTTATTCCTAGTGTACTAATGGCAATAGCTGCTTTTAGAATTCGCTTCAGATGGATTGCTTTCATAATCGCCGCGATATATGGAATAGAAGAGCTGTTTCTCTGGCTGGGCATCTATCAGCACAATTGGTGGAAATCTTGGTTTACCACGATTATCTTGTTTGCTTCAGTTTTTATTATAAAATGGTGGAGGAATAGAGTTGAAGATCCCACTTTTTTTATACAGTTTATAACCGTGTATATGGCCATCACCACAATTTTTCAGGGTATATCTTTTGGTTTGACGTCTATCCTGGGAACCCATCAGTATAACATTGGGTGGTTTGTATCACCTTATCAGGACCATATAGCTTTCAGTGTTCTGGTTTGGATTATCTATGCACTGCTGCTGACCATTATCATAATAAAATATTTTCGATTTAAATGGATGGCCTTGATATTTTTTGCCGATTTAGCTTTTCAGTGCTTTATGGTGAAAATGGACATTCTAGAAATAAGCACTTTTTGGAATCCTATTTACTTCAGTATGATACTTATGCTATTGCTGATGCTAATCAGGAAATTAAATAACTATATGTTTCCGTCAATCTGAAATCCATACTTTAAGAATTGTTATCTGATGATCCAAAGAAAAAACTGGAATAAAATACCACGAATAAAGCGTTGACCTGAAGCACTGGCGGTGCTATTATTTAAGAACAGCTTTCACAAAATAACTGATTGAAATTATTTTTAAAATGTTGTTGACGATGAAGGTTGTAAGTGATATGATATAAAAGTTGCTTTAAGAGATGGCAACTTGAAAGATTGATCTTTGAAAACTGAACGAACAAAAACGTCAACGTTAATTCTTTAGTCTTTTTTGAAAAGACAACTTATGAGCTTAATCAACTCTTATATGGAGAGTTTGATCCTGGCTCAGGACGAACG
>NZ_JALJRC010000024.1:0-79083 GCF_024519925.1 Cytobacillus sp. Bac17
GAACATCACCTTGCCAAGGTGGGGGTCGCGGGTTCGAATCCCGTCTTCCGCTCCAGAATAAACTTCAATTTATGGCGGCATAGCCAAGTGGTAAGGCAGAGGTCTGCAAAACCTTTACCACCGGTTCGAATCCGGTTGCCGCCTCCATAATCTAAATCTTGATTCGCTGATATACGCCGGGGTGGCGGAACTGGCAGACGCACAGGACTTAAAATCCTGCGGTAGGTGACTACCGTACCGGTTCGATTCCGGTCCTCGGCACCACAAGATTTACTACATTTTAATATGCCGGTGTGGCGGAATTGGCAGACGCGCACGACTCAAAATCGTGTTCCTTCTGGAGTGTCGGTTCGACCCCGACCACCGGTATCTAAAAAAAGGTTTCCCAATAGGGAAACCTTTTTTGTTGTTTAATTAATTTATGTGCAAATTTTAAAGCGGAAAGCAAATATCAATGCAGCCCTGCTGCTGATTGTGATGCAAGTTGTTTCAATGCAGGGTTCCGAACGATTCAGAGGGTGGTTTCGAAATGGGGTTCTGAACTGTTCGGAAGGTTCCTATGAAACAAGAATAACCAGGTTTGAATTACTAAAGTAAGCCACGGATGTGTGTTACGTCCAAGTTAGATAACACATTTTTTAGCAAGCGAGAAAGAAGAGTTTAAAGCATAGGAGAGATACCACATCTCCATCAAAGACGAAAAGAAGCTGCGTCAAAGTAACCACATCTCCATAAAAACGAAAAACAAGCTGTGTTAAAGCAGAGGATAGTTACATTGTATCTTCTATAACTCAAGATGCTACAGGTGGCTTTAAGGGCGGGGAAAACAGTGCAACTACCTTTGATCATAACAAATCAAAAAGGTTCATAATAGAATGTCTTACAAATCCATTGACCTGATAATGCTTAGATAAGATTTTTTGAATTAAGAATATTACAAAACATATGAGATCCCTAATATTCAAGATAGCTTCATTCTATGCAATGTCTTCGATTAACACAAGTTAAACCTTTTAAACAAGTCAAAATATTGCACCTTTTTAGTCAATCCAGTCACCTATATATGCAAACGGTTTCAAATATAATGTAGGAAAGCGTTTGCAAGAGATAAGGGGGCGGTGAAAAGATTTGGAGACAAAGATTGAGGTCGGGGAAGCAGCAGTCAATTCAGAGGTTAAAACAGTATCCAGGAAAAAAGCAAATCTGAAAAAAATGCTAACATACAGTGCTTTTGTAGGACCGGCATTGATTTTTTTCCTGGTGATTCAAATCATTCCTTTTTTGATGGGTATTTATTATTCCTTTACTTCCTGGAATGGTGTCAGTTCTGTGGTTGAGTGGGTAGGACTTGAAAATTATTTAAAGATCTTTAAGAATGATCCTAAGTTTTTTGATTCCTTTATTTTTACTACCAAGTTTATGCTAGCTTCGGTTATTATTAGTAATTTACTAGGTTTTGGGCTTGCGTTATTATTGAACGCAGCATTGAAGTCCAGGAACTTATTGCGGACTGTGTTTTTCATTCCTAATGTTATCGGGGGATTATTGCTTGGGTTCATCTGGCAGTTTATTTTTGTAAAAGGGTTTGCGGCAATTGGAAATCTTACAGACCTGTCCGTTTTTAAGCTCCCATGGCTTGGGGATGAGACAACAGCATTCTGGGGGATTGTAATTGTGTTTGCCTGGCAGATCAGCGGATATATGATGGTTATTTATATTGCAGCGCTGCAGGGGGTTGACCAGACATTGCTGGAGGCTGCCAGGATCGATGGGGCATCAAGCTGGACACTTCTGACTAAAATTATTATTCCGCTTATTTTGCCGGCGTTTACGATTTGTTTCTTTTTAACTATTTCAATGGCCTTTAAGATTTTCGATCTGAATATTTCACTGACAGGCGGAGGTCCTTTTAATTCAACACAATCTGTTGCGATTAATATTTATCAGGAAGCATTCCAAAATAACCGGTATGGTCTTGGTACCGCGAAATCCATTCTGTTCTTCCTTGTTGTAGCTATTTTTACAACGGTTCAGGTTATGATGACCAAGAAAAGGGAGGTTGAGGCATAATGAATCCCAGATATACGAAGGTTACGTTTCTGCTCGAGATTATCGGAATCGTATTAGGAGTCATTTTCCTCATACCTTTTTATTTCGTGATCATCAATTCTGTAAAAGGTTTTGCAGATATTTTGATTGATGCTGCAGCGTGGCCGCAGGAGTTTTTATTCTCCAATTACTTGAAGGTATGGGATATTATTAATTTTCCGCGGGCCTTCTGGAACTCGCTTATAATTACGGTGATCAGCAATATTGGACTTGTTGTCATTAGTTCCATGGCTGCCTGGAAGATGGTCCGAACCCCGGGGAAATTCAGCAAAATCCTATTTGCCCTATTTGTTTCTGCGATGGTTATTCCATTCCAGACGGTCATGATACCGCTGATGAAGCTGGGAGGCACGCTGAATCTGACAAACAGCATACCAGGTCTCATCATTATGTATTTTGGCTTTGGTGTACCATTATCGCTTTTCCTGTACCACGGATTTATTAAAACAGTTCCAATAGAGATAGAAGAATCGGCCCGAATTGATGGGTGCAGCCAGTTTGGGGTCTTTTGGAGAATTGTTTTTCCGCTTCTAAAACCAATCACTGTAACGGTTGTTATTTTAAATACATTATGGATCTGGAATGATTATCTGCTGCCGCTTCTTGTGCTTCAGGATGCAGAACTTAGGACGATTCCTTTGGCCACAAGTTCATTCTTTGCACAATATACAAAGCAATGGGACATGGGACTGGCCGCCCTTGTAATGGGCATTACACCGGTCGTTATTTTCTTCCTGTTCCTGCAGAGGCATATTATTAAAGGCATTGCACAAGGCTCCATCAAGTAGTTATAGAGACTTTTGCGGCCATATGGGCTGTTAAAGTTTATATAAAAAATTATTCAGGGGGGAAACAAAATGAAACGCTTTGCTTTATTACTGCTGTCATTGGTTCTGATGGCGGGCATTATGGCAGGCTGTTCTTCTTCCAGCTCTTCAGGGGACGAAAAGCCTAAGGATGATTCAAAGAATGAGGATGAAGTGGTAACATTAAATTTGTTCCAGTTTAAAGTGGAGATTGCCGATCAGCTTCAGGAAATGATCGGTGAATTTGAAAAAGAGCATCCGAATATTAAAGTAAAGCTTGAATCAGTCGGCGGCGGTGCTGATTATGGTGCCGCATTAAAAGCAAAGTTTGCATCCGGCGAACAGCCTGACATTTTTAACAATGGCGGATTTAAAGAATTGGAGCTTTGGAAGGAGCATCTTGCAGATCTTTCAAATGAGCCTTGGGCAGAGCATGTGCTTCCAATTGGAAAAGTTCCAATGACTGATACAGACGGAAAACTTTATGGAATGCCTGTAAACCTTGAAGGATACGGTTTCATTTATAATAAGGATTTATTTGAAGAAGCAGGCATTATTGAACCGCCTAATACGATTTCTGAATTGAAGGATGCTGCTGAAAAACTAAAGGATAAAGGAATTACTCCTTTCTCTGCCGGTTACGGAGAGTGGTGGGTCATTGGTCAGCATTTATTAAATATTCCATTTGCACAGCAGGAAGATCCAGTGGCATTTATTGAGGGCCTATACAGCGGATCTGAAAAGATTACTGGCAATGATAAATTTAAAGAGTTCAAAGAAGTGCTTGATACTGAAATAAACTTCGGAAATGAAAATCCATTAACAACAGATTACAATACGCAAGTGACTCTATTTGCTTCCGGCAAAACGGCTATGCTTCAGCAGGGAAACTGGACAGAAAACATGATTCTTGAAATCAACCCTGAAATTAACATGGGATTCCTTCCAATTCCGCTGACTGATGATGAAGCTGAAGCAAACCGTTTACCAGTAGGCGTTCCGAACAACTGGGTTCTTAATAAAAATTCAGAACATCTTGAAGAAGCAAAATTATTCCTTGACTGGATGGTTTCTTCTGAAACAGGAAAGCGTTATATCACAGAAGAGTTTGCGTTCATTCCTGCCTTCGACAATATAGAGCCAACCGGTTTAGGGCCTCTTGGCCAGCATATTCTTGAGTATTCTAAGGAAGAGAAAACTGTTCCTTGGACATGGTTCAGATGGCCTGATGGTGCAAATAAAGAGTTTGCTGCAACAATCCAGGAATACGCTGCAGGAAAGATCGACTATGATACGCTCGTTGAACGCTTCCAGGCATCCTGGGATAATTTGAAATAAATTTGGCTAAACAGGAAGCATGTCTGCGGAAGATATGCTTTCTGTTTTATATTTTAATGATAAGCAAAACCCCATAGCAAAAAGGCATCCCCAAAAAGGGAAGTTCGCTTTATACTATTGTAAAAGACAAAGCAGCGGGGGATGTACATGTTCAAAAAGAGCATTAGGAATAAACTGATTGTTCTATTGATGGTAGCAACGATCGTTCCATTTGGGGCGTCTATAATCATCACTTATTATCATACAGCGGAATCATTGAAAGACCAGGCCATCAAGGAAAATAGCAACCTATTATATCAAGGAAAAGTGAACCTGGAGGGTTACATAAATGAGCTGGATGGATTAACACTATCCCTTTACAATAATCCAGGTTTAATAAACTTTTTAAAAGATCCCCAAAAGGAAAATAATTATCAGGCAGTGGAAGCTGTAAGAAATGTAATTTCTACCATACTGTATGCAGAAGAAAATATTAAAAGGGTCAACATTGCTGTTGCAAAGGAAGATCGTCTTATAACAGCTTCCAGGCGCTCTACAGTTATTTTTTCAAAGAAGCTGACAAATGCCAATCAGGAATTTTACCTAAAAGCAAAAGAAAGTCCAAGCAATATGTATCTTGAACCTATTCATAAGATAAAGGAGCCTGAGGACAAAAAGCCTAAAAATGTAATAACGCTTCACAGATCTTTAATCAATATTCCATCAGATGATGTATTGGCATATATCTCACTGGAGTTCTCACCAGATCAAATAACCAATATCAGCCGTAATCTTTACTCGGAGGAAAATGAAGAATTCTATATTATATCTCCTGAAGGGGAATTGATCTACCATTCAACTGATGAAACTGATGAAGATACTAAAACGACTGATTGGATAGATTGGGTAATGAGTACAAATAAAGTTAATGGCACGGTTGAATGGAAAGAAGGTTCATTCAACGGCGTCATGATATACGATCAATTATCGCAAAATTCTGGCGGCTGGTATCTTGTTAAGCGTGTTCCATATACCACTTTATATGAAAGTGCATTCAGCGTGGCGCAAATCAATATCATGTTTGGCGTTATCGGACTCATCCTGGTTATTCTTGCCACTCTATTTATCTCTGTTAGAATCACTTCACCAATCAGAATCCTGCTGAAATATATTGATCAGGTTGAAAAAGGAAACCTTAATGTCCGTTTTCAATCTTTTGGCAATGATGAGATTGGCTATCTCGGTGATCGATTTAAACAAATGATCGATAAAATAAATGATTTGATCAATCGGGAGTATAAACTTCAGCTTGAGAACAAGACCAATCAGCTAAAGGTTCTGCAGTCCCAGGTTAATCCGCATTTTTTATATAACGCATTGCAGTCCATCGGAACAGCGGCATTAAAAAATCAGGGTCCGCAGATTTATTCGTCTGTTACCCGCCTTTCTAAAATCATGCGGTACAGCATGAATATGGAGGAGGATATGGTTCCTCTTCAAAAAGAGATCGAACATACCAAGTCCTATCTCCTGCTGCAAAAAGAGCGGTTCGGTGACCAGCTTCAGTTCAGTTTTCAGCTTGATGAAGAAGCATTGGGGTTTCCTGTGCCGAAAATGATTTTACAGCCCATAGTGGAGAATTATTTTAAGCATGGCTTTGATGCACGGGAAAAAACAGGAGAGGTTAGTATCACCTGCAGACAGGATGAATTTTATCTGGATATTCTGATCGGGGATAATGGCAGCGGCGTTTCTGAGAGCAGGCTGGAGGAAATCCGATTGCATTTGATGAATGACAGGATAGGGCAAAAGGTTGAGTTAACGAATATCGGACTGAAGAATGTTTACACCCGGTTAAAACTCTATTATGGCAATCGTGCATACCTGCAGCTTAAGAATCTTGAGCGCGGCGGGCTGCTTGTTTCTATTAAACTTCCAAAAAGAATGGAAGGTGGATAAGATGAAAGCAATTATTGTGGATGATGAAAAACATGTGAGGGAAGGCTTGTTGCTTCTTGCGGATTGGAGCCGCTTTGGAATTGACACAATCCTGGAGGCGGTAGATGGAAATGAGGCCATAAAGCTGATTAAAGAGCATCGCCCGGAAATCATATTCACTGATATGAGCATGCCAAAGAGAGATGGCATAAGCCTTTTAAAATGGATTCATTCTTCGGATCTATCCAGCAAGACGATTGTCGTCAGCGGATATGATGATTTTGACTATATGAGGAATGCCATCTGTTATAAAAGCTTTGATTATATCTTGAAGCCTATTGATCCTGAAATATTGAATGAAACCCTGGAGAAAGCCATAAATGAATGGAAACAGCAGAGTCCTCCAGAGGAATGCCAGAAGGAGCATGGCGGGGAGATGAATGTGATTCAGCAAATAGAACAGTTTTTGCTGGAAAGCTATAACAAGGATATTAACCTGCAGGAAATTGCAGACAGATTTTATTTAAGCAGGGAGTACATTTCCAGGAAGTTTAAACATGAATATCAGGCTACCATAACGGATTTTATTACGAGTGTCCGAATGAACAAGGCAAAAGAGCTTCTGCAGAACCCTAAACTGAAAATCTATGAAATTGCTTTCCGGGTCGGCTATCAGGATGAAAAGTATTTTAGCAAAGTCTTTAAAAAGACAGAGGGGATTTCCCCAAATGAATATCGAAGCATGAATTAACAGAAGGAGGAAGATTATGATCAACGTGCTTGTCTGGAATGAGAATCGTCATGAACAAAAGGATGAAAAGGTAAGGTCTGTCTATCCGGATGGTATTCACGGTGCCATTGCAGACTTTTTAAATGAAGAAGATTATAAAGTAAAGACAGCTACATTGGATGAGCCTCAGCATGGACTTAGTGATGCTGTTTTACAGGAAACAGACGTTTTGGTCTGGTGGGGGCATCTCGCGCATGGGGAAGTTGAGGATGCAATCGCTGAAAAAGTAAAACAAAGAGTGCTGGATGGAATGGGGCTGATTGTCCTGCATTCCGGCCATTTTTCTAAGATTTTTAAAGCATTGATGGGAACATCCTGTGATTTAAAGTGGAGAGAAGCGGATGAAAAGGAACGGATTTGGATTGTAGACCCGAGCCATCCCATTGCAGAAGGACTTGGAGAATATATTGAACTTGAAAAAGAAGAAATGTATGGGGAACATTTTGATATCCCTGCACCGGATGAACTTGTAATGGTGAGCTGGTTTGAAGGCGGGGAAGTTTTCCGGAGCGGCTGTACATACAGGCGCGGAAAAGGGAAAATCTTTTATTTTCGCCCAGGACATGAAACGTATCCAACTTATTATCATAAGGACGTTCAGCAGGTTATTAAAAATGCTGTTAAGTGGGCTAAACCAACTGATCTTCCCGTACCGGTCTATGGAAATGCGAAGCCATTGGAGAGAATCAGAGTGAGTCAAGAAGGAGTGGAGAATTAAGATGAAAAAACTCAAAATTGGAATAATTGGCTGCGGAAGTATAGCCAAGCATCGGCATATGCCTGAATATCATGCAAGCAGCGGGGCTGTCATTGCAGCGGTATGTGATATTGATGAAGAGCGTGCAAATGTGTTTGCCGGGTTGTACGGGGCGCAGGTGTACACCGATTATAGAGAATTGCTGGCTAATAAGGATATAGATGCAGTGAGTGTCTGCACCCCGAATTATCTGCATGCTCCCATATCAGCTGCAGCATTAAACGCCGGCAAGCATGTACTATGTGAAAAGCCTATGGCAACTTCTATGGAAGAGGCACAGGACATGATTGAAGCAGCCAGTAAGAATGGAAAGAAATTAATGATTGCTCATAATCAGCGCTTTGTTCCATCTCATAAAAAAGCAAAGGAATTGATTGCAAAAGGTGAAGCTGGAAAAATCTATAGTTTCCGGACGGCTTTTGGCCACGGCGGGCCAGAGGGATGGAGTGCAGATGGCAAAGAAAGCTGGTTCTTCAAAAAAGATCAGGCTTTTATTGGCGCCATGGGCGACCTTGGTGTACATAAGACCGACTTGCTGCGTTATCTGCTGGGAGAAGAGTTTGCTGAGGCAGGAGCATTCGTAGAGACAAGTGCCAAGATGGGTGCTGATGTCGATGATACAGCGGTATGCGTTTTAAAAACGGAAAGCGGTGTAATCGGTACATTGGCTGCAAGCTGGTCTTATGTCTCAAAAGAAGACAATTCCACAATTATTTATGGAGAAAAGGCAATTTTGAGATTAGAAGATGATCCGGTGAATTCTCTCATTGTTCAGTATGCAAACGGTGAAACAGTGAAGTACGAACTTGGCGGGATTCAGACAAATGAAGAAGGAGGACAAAAGAATTCAGGCGTCATTGATCATTTTCTTGAAAGCATCTTAAATGAACAGGAGCCTGCGATTCCTGGTTCTGAGGGAATGAAGTCGCTCCAAGTGATACTTGCTGCGCTGGAGTCGAGCGAAACAAAGCAGATTGTCAGAATTAAGTGAGGTGCATGCATCAATGAAGAAACTTCGGATCGGGATTATTGGTGCTGGCGGAATAGCCCAGTCCAGGCATATTCCCGTTTTACTAAAATTATCGGATAGTGCTTCCATAACAGCTATTTGCGATGTGAATGAGGATACTGCAAAATTGGCTGCAAGGAAGTTTGGAATTAGCAGCGTTTTTACGGATTATAAAGAAGTATTCAGTGAAACAGATGCCGTAGTTATTTGTACACCGAATAAGTTTCATGCTGAGATTACGGCTGCTGCACTGGATGCCGGGCTGCATGTGTTGTGTGAGAAGCCGATGGCCATGACAGCAGAAGAATGCAGGAAAATGATAGAAGCCAGAGACAGGTCGGGAAAGGTTTTGGCCATTGCCTACCACTACCGGTTTATGAAAGAGGCTCAGGCTGCCAAAAAACTCATTTCAGAAGATGAAATTGGTCTTCCATTTGCTGCCAGAGCACGGGCGATGAGAAGAAGAAAGGTGCCGGGATGGGGTGTTTTCACCAATAAGGAACTTCAGGGCGGAGGAAGTTTGATTGATTATGGATGCCACTTGCTTGACCTCTCGCTTTGGCTTCTGGGAAACCCGGAGGAAACCGGGGTTTCCGGTACAGCTTATAATACATTGAGCAGAATGCCTGAGCAGGTGAATCTATGGGGAAGTTTTGACCATCAATCCTTTAATGTCGATGACCATGTGACAGCTTATATAAAATTTGCCAATGGGGCATCCCTGCTTTTTGAAACCTCATGGTCGGCCAATATCGAACGGGATGATGAAAGCCTCAGCCTTTCAGGGCAGGGTGGAGGAATTGATTTATTCCCATTCAGTTTGAACCAATCCAAACATGGAATGCTCCTTAATACACGCTCAGAATGGCTGCCGGGGGAGAATGATTATGCTTTGGCGCAGGCACGGAACTTTATTGACAGCTGTTTGGGGAGGGAAGAATTCATAGTTAAAGCAGAAGAAGCACTGCAGACAACCAGAATTATTGATGCGATTTATAAAAGCAGTGAAATGGGCAGAAGAGAAATACTTTAGAAGCGAGGAGGGGATTTTATGAAGCTTGGCGTATTTACCGTTTTATTTGCTGAGAAGAATTTTGAAGAAATGCTTGATCATGTGGCAGCTGCAGGTCTTAAGGCTGTTGAAATCGGAACGGGGGCTTATCCCGGAAACGCTCACTGCAGCCTGAACGAGCTATTAGAAAGTAAAGAACTTCGGGCTGATTATCTGAAAAAGATTTTATCAAGAGGTCTTGAAATCAGCGCATTCAGCTGCCATGGCAATCCGATTTCCCCTGATAGAGCATTTGCAGAGGAATCGGACCGCGTGTTATATGACACGATTAGGTTAGCCAGCTTAATGAATGTTCCGGTTGTTAACTGTTTTTCAGGCACTGCAGGTGATGGGGAAGGGGCAGAGCATCCGAATTGGCCGGTTGCAACATGGCCGAATGAGTATGGAGAAGTGCTGAAATGGCAGTGGGAGGAGAAACTCATTCCTTACTGGAAGAAAGCCGGGCAATTTGCAAAAGACCATAATGTGAAAATTGGTCTTGAACTTCATGGCGGATTCCTTGTGCATACTCCTTATACACTTCTAAAATTAAGGGAAGAAACCTGTGATGCCATTGGTGCCAATCTGGACCCAAGCCATTTATGGTGGCAGGGAATCGACCCTGTGGCAGCAATAAAGATTTTGGGAAAAGAAAATGCCATTCATCATTTTCATGCAAAAGATACCTATATTGACAAGGAAAATGTTAATATGTACGGTTTAACAGATATGCAGCCGTATGGAAATGTCCAGACCAGAGCGTGGACATTCAGGTCAGTCGGGTGCGGACACGGCCTGCAGGAATGGTCGGATATGATGAGCGCTTTGCGAACATTTGGGTATGATTATGTTGTCAGCATTGAGCATGAAGATCCGCTTATGTCTATAGAAGAAGGATTTACAAGGGCAGTCAGGAACCTTAAATCGATCTTAATTGAAGAGCAGCCTTCAGAAATGTGGTGGGTGTAGCATTCTTAGCAGGGAAGGATTTTAAATCCTTTCCTGTATTTTCGACAAATTTCTCAATTGGGGTTGACCATTCTGGCTGAATTTAGTATTATTAAATAGTTGATTCGACACAATGTTTATTTTGCTGTTGATAAAAATCGACATGGGATTTAGGCATAATTTCATTACTGATTAAATATAAGTACACAAATGCGGGTGTAGTTTAGTGGTAAAACCTCAGCCACGAGCCAACACATCCATGAATCATCTCCGAGTTGCCTCGACGTACAGGCTTCCATGAAAAAGCTTTTAGAGGAAGAGGCATGCAAGTACGGGAAAAAAACAGTAGTCAGTAACTTCATATAAATGCGGGTGTAGTTTAGTGGTAAAACCTCAGCCTTCCAAGCTGATGATGAGGGTTCGATTCCCTTCACCCGCTCCATACATAGCCAACGCAGTGTTTCGTTCAAAAAGAACGAGGTATTGCGTTTTTTCATTTTCTTTGGCTATTGAGCAAAAAAATCGGGTGGCATCCGCGGATTCCACTCGATTTTTTAATAAACTTGTTTAACATCCAATTACCTTAAAGGTTCCTTCTCCACCATGCACTTGAGAGTACATGTTCATTAGGGACTCAACCATTTTTTCAGCCTTTTCCATTTCCAGAGAAGGGCGCAAATAAACGATTTGAACGGCATTTTTAGTCTGTTCCGTCACCGCTGTCCTTTCAGAGTCGACAAACGGACTGCCAAATGGCCCTGCCGCATCTTCACTAATAATTAAATTGGCAAGTGAGTTGGGTCTTCCGTTTAGACCGTTATATTCTTCGCCTTCTTTGCCTAACCTGATAGTCAGATTGCCTGAAAGCTTATCTGCGTCATACACGCCAATCGGTATTTGATATTCGAGGGAAAAGAAGTTGTTAATATCTATGGAGCTGTTGACCGGCTGCAGATAATTTTGTTTCTTAATTCTTCGGTACAGTGCTTCTGCAGAGTGGCGGTACCGATTTGGATCCTTGCCTGCTGTTTTGAAAATCTGTCTCCATTCTTTGATCCCTTCAAATTCTGTAACACTCTTGTCCTCTAAGTCAAAATAAATTGATTCCTGAAATAATTGGAGTCTGCCCTTTACCATTTGAGGAGATTGTCCGACTTCTATATTTTTATATGTAATGAATCCAATTTTAAATTGGGGAATTAACCTGCACAACTCGGGAGCAAACGTAATTTCCAAGCTTTCCACCTCCAAAATTACTTTAAAATAGTTTATCATAATAAGCGGTGATTCAATAAATTAAAGACTTTCATATAAATCAATTTTTCATGAAAGGAGGTTATACAATGGATTTTGCCCATTTCAAGCAGGAAGTGATTGAATACAGCAAAACAATTGGCATAGATAAAATCGGTTTTACAGCAGCCAGCACTTTTGATGAGATGAAAAATAGACTGATTCGCCAGCAGGAACTTCAATATCAATCTGGATTTGAAGAGCCTGATATTGAGAAGAGAGTGAATCCCGGCCTCCTATTGGACAAGCCCAAATCCATTATCTCAATAGCTGTTGCTTACCCTTCCAAAATGAAGGTCAGAGTGGTCAGCAAAAGAGGTGAGAGAAGAGGCATTTTCTGCCGCGCTTCATGGGGTAAAGACTATCATCATATCTTGAGGGAACGTCTACAGAAACTTGAGGGATTCATTCAGTCAAGAATACCTGAGGCGTTATGCAAATCCATGGTGGATACAGGTGAGCTTGTGGATCGGGCCGTAGCGCAGCGTGCCGGAATTGGCTGGAGCGGAAAAAACTGTTCCATCATTACACCGGAATTCGGATCGTATGTCTATCTAGGAGAAATGATTACGAATCTGCCATTTGAGCCGGATAAACCAATGGAAGACAGATGCGGCAGCTGCAATAAATGTGTAGACGTCTGTCCGACTGGTGCTTTAATTCAGGGAGGTCAGCTTGATGCACAGAAGTGCATCGCGTTTCTGACACAGACAAAAGGCTTTCTTGCTGAGCCGTATAGAGAAAAACTGGGTAACAGACTTTATGGGTGTGATACCTGTCAAACCGTATGCCCTGAAAATAAAGGCAAGGATTTTCATCTGCACGAAGAGATGGAGCCTGATCCGGAAGTGGCAAAGCCGCTTTTAAGGCCGCTTTTATTTATCAGCAACCGTGAATTTAAAGAAAAATATGGTCCGGTTTCAGGCTCCTGGAGAGGGAAAAAGCCGATCCAGCGAAATGCCATTATCGCCTTGGCTCACTACAAAGACGAAACATCTGTAGAAGATCTGATTAAAGTCATGACAGAAGATCCTCGGCCGGTGATCCGTGGAACGGCTGCCTGGGCACTTGGGAAAATTGGCGGTGAGAAATCATTAGCTGCCCTGGAAAAGGCTTTGCAGCAGGAAAAAGACGGAGAGGCTATTGCTGAGATTGAAAAAGGTTTAAGTTTTATTGAGAAATGATGAGGGAGGAATCTCCCTCTTTTTCTATGGCCATTTTTATGAAAAATTCTAATTTTTCCTCAGTCCAACAATATGCAAAGAGTAAAATTCAAATGCAGAGAAACTGTTCAGTCCGGCTGACTTACTGTTATATTGCACGAAAAATTAAGCAAAGTCCTCTGCTTTCTCTCATATGTATTGAATAGGAGAGGAGTGAGATGCGTGAGGGACCAGCTTCAGGAGCTGTTAATAAAAAGAGTGCAGCAGTGCGTTTCCCATTCAAGAAGTTCAATTCATACCTGCCCTAAGATTGAAAAGAAGAAAGAATCTCTTACCGCCCGGTCCGGTGAGATTGTTAAAGCCCAGGCAACCGGAAAAGTGATCAAGGTCGGCGGGGAGAAGGATGACGTGAAGCAGGTTGAATACAGAGTTCACTTTAGATATTTAATTAAGCAAAAAGGCGTGTTCTATATGGAAGAAGAAATTGAAGAGCGAACAGCCGACTTTTATAAAGGAGTGTTCGTCGAGGATCGGGAGAAAAACCCTTTTAATGAGATTCAAAAAGATGAAGCGTCTCCAGACCATGAATATGGAGAGGAAGAAAGGCTTGTATATGAGTATGACCGCATGAAAGCAGTGCAGTATGCAGAAAAATGGTGGAACAGCTATAATCCGGCTTATAAAAAATTTGAAGTGGATTGCACCAATTATATTTCACAGTGCCTTCATGTAGGCGGCGGCCCGATGAGAGGGTATCCTAACCGCGGAAAAGGATGGTGGATGAGAAGCGGAAATTGGAGCTACAGCTGGACGGTAGCGAATTCATTGCGATGGTATCTGCCGAGTTCGAATTCGGGGTTAAGAGCGGAGGAAGTCTCCAGTCCGGATCAGCTCTTAATTGGAGATGTTATTTGCTATGATTTTCAGGGAGACGGGCGATTTGACCATACAACGATCGTGACGGGAAAAGATGCCTCAGGAATGCCCCTGGTCAATGCCCATACTTATAACAGCCGAATGCGTTATTGGGCTTATGAAGATTCAACAGCCTATACACCGAATATTAAATATAAATTTTTGTCTATAACTGATGACCAGTAATTTGTAAGGTGATTTCAAAATGATATAATAACACATGCAGATTTAATTTAGAGGTGAAAAAAGTGGGGTTGCATGTAGTATTATATCAGCCGGAAATTCCGGCCAACACTGGTAATATAGCCCGTACTTGTGCGGCTACTGATACGACATTGCATCTGATCCGGCCGCTTGGCTTCTCGACAGATGATAAAATGCTGAAGCGTGCAGGCTTGGATTATTGGCAATTTGTAAAGATCGTCTATCATGAATCATTGGACGATTTCTTTAATAGCAGCGAAGGCGGTGAATACTTCTACTTAACGAAGTATGGCACCAAGCCGCATTCCACTTTCGATTACAGCAATGTCGGGAAGGATTATTATTTTATTTTCGGCAAAGAAACGACGGGCCTTCCGAAGAATATCATTGAAATCAACAAAGAACGCGCATTAAGGGTTCCAATGAACGATAAAGTCCGTTCGCTTAACTTATCCAACACTGCAGCCATTCTTGTTTATGAAGCACTGCGGCAGCAGGATTACTTGCATTTAAAATAGGAAACAGCTGGCCTGGTATTTTTCGGGCCTTTTCCTTTGGAGAATACTTTCCTTTCTGGGTAAAATGAAAAAGTATATATGGAAAGGATGAGTTGTGATGAATGAAGTGATCAATTTGCTGATGGACCATCGCTCCGTGCGGAATTTTGAAGATAGGCCTCTGTCCAAAGAACAGATAGAAACGATTGTACTTTCTGCTCAAGCTGCGTCCACCTCAAGTTTTGTTCAAGCCTATTCAATAATCGGTATTACCGATAAAGTGAAGAAAGCGAAACTTGCTGAATTTGCAGGCAACCAGAATTATGTAGCAGAAAATGGCCAATTTTTCGTATTTTGTGCTGATCTGCATCGTCATGAAGTAATGGGACAAATGGAAAATATCAATGTAATTCCCTCCATTGAAAGCACAGAGAAATTTATGGTGGCTGTCATTGATGCAGCATTGGCTGCACAGAATGCTGCGGTTGCTGCTGAATCGCTGGGATTGGGAATATGCTATATTGGCGGAATAAGAAACAATCTTGAAGGTGTAGCTGAACTTTTAAAAACACCGGATCGCGTAATTCCTTTGTTTGGACTGGCTGTTGGCTATCCTTCCAAAAAGAACGATAAAAAGCCAAGGCTTCCTCTTCAGCACATATACCATGAAAATGAATATAAGCAGGATGAAACTGCCTACCGCGAAGAGCTGGAAGTGTATAATAAAATCATTTCCGAGTACTATGATGAGCGTACGGGCGGCAAGCGGAATGACACGTGGACTGGTCAAATCGCCGGCATGCTTGAAAAGCAGACACGAATGTATATGAAGGGTTTTGTACAGAAGAAAAAGATGGATTTGAGGTAGGGGTATAACCAAGAGCCTGTGTTCCGAAATAAGAGAAAAGCTGCTGAATGATCAGCAGCTTATTTTTTGCTAACGCCTGGCTTGTCATCATAACCAGCAGTGAAAATAGCAGCAAGGAAAGCAACCATTACACCGATAATAATAATTGTACCCATGTATATGTAATCCTCCTTTAGCGGTATATCAATAGGCAAGCTTGTAAATATAAGCTTATTATAGCCCAAAAATGAATAACTGTGAATGAAAAGTATGGAGTTTTTTTTACAGTTAGATCCCGCAGTAAAGTGTTCCTTATAATTAATCCCCATAAAAAGTACAAACCAAACTCTCAATAGTTTACGCATGTTCGATTGCCGGGGCGCATAGAGTATATTAATCGTCTCTGATAATGCGACAGGGGGAGGTCCTTATGGATATTCTAAAAAAAATTGAGATGTACAGACACGAGGAAGAAAAGCTTAAATGGGAAGGGACTTTTGGAGAGTATTTAGAAATTGTTAAAGAGAAGCCATGGGTTGCCCAGTCAGCACATTCACGGGTATATAATATGATTAAGGATGCCGGTGTCGAAGAAGTGAAGGGGCAAAAAAGATATCAATTTTTCAGCAATCAGCTCTTTGGATTAGAAGAAGCATTGGAAAGGCTGGTAGAAGAGTATTTCCATCCTGCTGCCAAACGCCTCGATGTCCGCAAAAGGATTCTTTTATTAATGGGGCCGGTCAGCGGCGGTAAATCAACTTTAGTGACAATGCTAAAGAGAGGTTTAGAGCAATATTCTCACGCTGATAGGGGAGCGGTCTATGCTATTAAGGGCTGTCCAATGCATGAGGATCCGCTTCATTTAATCCCGCATCACCTCCGTAAAGACTTTCATGATGAATATGGAATAAGAATTGAAGGAAACCTCTCGCCATTGAATAGTATGCGTCTCGAACAGGAGTATGGCGGCCGTATAGAAGATGTTTTAATTGAAAGAATCATTTTCTCAGAAGACCGCAGGGTGGGAATTGGCACTTTCAGCCCATCAGATCCAAAATCCCAGGATATTGCTGATCTGACTGGAAGCATTGACTTTTCAACCATTGCTGAATATGGTTCAGAATCAGATCCTCGTGCCTATCGTTTCGATGGGGAACTAAATAAAGCAAACCGAGGGATGATGGAATTCCAGGAAATGCTGAAGTGCGACGAGAAATTTTTATGGCATTTATTGTCCCTGACTCAGGAAGGCAACTTTAAAGCAGGGCGCTTCGCCTTGATATCAGCGGATGAGCTAATTGTTGCTCACACGAATGAAACAGAGTATCGTTCATTCATTTCCAATAAAAAGAATGAGGCTCTGCACTCAAGGATTATCGTTATGCCAATCCCATATAATTTAAAGGTTTCAGAGGAAGAGAAGATTTACGATAAAATGATCCGAGAAAGCGATGTTTCCAATGTGCACATTGCACCTCATACCCTGAGGGTTGCAGCGATGTTTACGATTTTAACCCGCATGAAGGATCCGAAAAAAGGCGATATAGATTTAGTTAAGAAAATGCGTTTGTATGATGGAGAGAGCGTTGAAGGCTATAACAGGGCTGATGTGGAGGAATTGAAAAAAGAGCATGCAGATGAAGGCATGAGCGGTATTGACCCGCGTTATGTCATCAACAGGATCTCTTCTACAATCATCCGTAAAAATATCACGAGCATCAATGCGCTGGATGTATTACGGTCGCTTAAAGAAGGGTTGGATCAGCATCCATCCATTACTCCAGAACTGAAGGAAAGATACCTGAACTTTATTTCTCTGGCCCGCAAAGAATATGATGATATTGCGAAGAAAGAAGTACAAAAGGCATTTGTTTACTCTTATGAAGAATCTGCAAAAACGCTTATGGAAAACTATCTTGATAATGTTGAAGCATACTGCAATAAAGCGAAGCTTCGCGACCCATTAACCGGTGAGGAAATCAGTCCGGATGAAAAGCTGATGCGCTCAATCGAAGAGCAGATCGGCATCTCCGAGAATGCGAAGAAAGCATTCAGGGAGGAAATCCTCATCCGCATCTCAGCTTACGCAAGAAAAGGCAAGCGCTTTGACTATAATTCGCATGACCGTCTGCGTGAAGCTATCCAGAAGAAGCTTTTCGCTGACCTGAAAGATGTCGTGAAGATCACCACATCTTCAAAAACGCCGGATGAGCAGCAGCTGAAGAAGGTGAATGAAGTTGTAGCAAGATTAATTGACGAACATGGCTATAACTCAACATCAGCAAACGAACTGCTCCGCTATGTTGGAAGCTTGCTGAATCGTTAAAAAATGGCCTGGCAGGATAGCTGCCAGGCTTTTTTTGCGGATGAATAAAGAGCTGAATTAGGAAGGGCGCAAATAAGTGGAGTTCAGGAGCAATCATGGCAAAAGAGAACGCGATAAAGAATAGGGAAGGCGTAATGACATGGGTTACAGCGCAAAAATCAAAATGGGCAGCGCAAATCAGCTGTATATCGGCGTAATTATGATACTAGAGGCAATAAAGAATGAGGAAGGCGCAAATATCACGGGTGGCGGCGCAAAAATCAAATGCATCAGCGCAAATAATTGAAGAAGCGTCGCAATCAAGAAAAAGTCAGAATCGGAAAGCAAACCGCCAAATGTATTAAAAATGATAGACTCCAGGAAAAAATACCCCATATAAAAAAAGAGGCCCGAAAGCCCCTTCATCTATTTTTCTCTATATTTTGTGCAGCTTCTTTCTTTTTTTTCTGGCATTCAGGACAAATTGGCTTGTTCTCAAGATAAACTGTCCGATCATACAGTGATAATTCACCACACCAGCCGCAGCAAAGGATTTCGCTCATAAAAATCCCCCCCTTTTAGTATAATCCTATTTTCGCTTGGCCATTTTTATGCAGCAGATTCTGCCTAAAAGTTTAGATACGCCCAATTGGGGGTATAAATACAGCAGAGGTGATATTCATGAAAAAGAAAGAATTAGATAAGAATTATACACCGAGAAACAGCTCAATGGCAGAAAATATTGAAGAAATGGAAAACCTGGGAAAGCAGATGGAAAATTTGCGGACCAATAAAGAATTAAAAGAGGATTATGATAAATATCCCGATCCCATTCAGCATAAAAACAAGGACAAGAACCTTCGCTAAAAGCGGAGGTTCATTTTTGTTTAATTAGGCAAATCCCCATATTAAAAAATGGGCTTGTCTAAAAGATGATGCGAATGTCTTATTGTCAAAATTATTTGTAAATTATTTTGTCTTCTCGCATATGATAGAGTAATAAACATTTCTTTGTATTGGTCATTAATAATAAATTTGCTGCCAGGAAATGAGTCTATGAAAAGAAGGCAGACTGCTGAATTGGGGATGTTTCATCATTTTTTGACACTCGCGATATTGTATGTTGGAAAGCTGTAATGTGTGAAATTTAATTTAAAAGGAGGGGTTAACATGACGAATGTCAATAACCATCAGTTTGTGATTTCCCAAGAAGATTGGTCCCTCCATCGCAAAGGCTATGATGACCAGCAGCGTCATCAGGATAAAGTCCAGGAAGCAATCCGCAACAATTTGCCTGATTTAATAACGGAAGAAAACATTGTAATGTCGAATGGGCGGGAAGTAGTGAAGATTCCAATTCGCTCTTTGGATGAATACAAAATCCGTTATAACTATGATAAAAACAAACATGTCGGCCAAGGCGATGGAGATAGCCAGATTGGAGATGTAGTGGCACGTGACGGATCCGGCAGCCAGAAAGGACCCGGAAAAGGGCAAGGGGCAGGCGACCAGGCAGGCGAGGATTATTTTGAAGCAGAAGTATCATTGATGGAAATTGAAGAAGCTTTATTTAAACAATTGGAATTGCCTAATTTAAAAAGAAAAGAGCAGGATGAAAATCTGGTAGAGGACATTGAATTTAATGATATCAGAAAGACTGGATTAATGGGCAATATTGATAAGAAACGGACCATGATGTCGGCATTCAAGCGGAATGCAATGAATGGAAAGGCAGCTTTCCACCCAATTTATAAGGAAGATTTGAAGTTCAAGACCTGGAATGAAATTGTAAAGCCTGATTCAAAGGCTGTCGTGCTTGCAATGATGGATACGAGCGGATCGATGGGGATTTGGGAAAAGTATATGGCCAGAAGCTTTTTCTTCTGGATGACCCGGTTCCTGAGGACCAAATATGAGACAGTCGAGATAGAATTTATTGCCCATCATACTGAAGCAAAGGTGGTCTCAGAAGAGGACTTCTTCTCAAAAGGAGAAAGCGGGGGAACCATTTGTTCATCTGCCTACCGTAAAGCGCTTGAACTGATTGATGTCAAATACGACCCGCGCAAATATAACATTTACCCTTTCCACTTCTCAGACGGTGATAACCTGACCTCTGACAATGCCCGCTGTGTTAAGCTGGTGGAAGATCTTATGAAGGTGTCCAATATGTTCGGGTACGGTGAGGTCAACCAGTATAACCGCCACTCGACCTTGATGTCAGCCTATAAAAATATTAAAAATGAGGATTTCCGCTATTATATCCTTAAGCAAAAAGCAGATGTATTCCATGCGATGAAGAGTTTCTTCAAACAGGAGGAAGATAAGAAGAAGTATGCTTAAGAGAGGGGAACCTCTCTTTTTTATTCGGGAAAAAAGACCCCACACGGGGGGCCCTTTGCTATTTGTCCCTTTCCTTTGTAAGCCGATTATCCCAGTTTAATTCAGCACTGGTTTTCACAACTTCAGACTTTGGTGAAACATGAACACGAGTGAATTCCTGATTATCGGCAGCACATGAGCTACCGGATTTATCTGCCAGTGTTTTGATATCTGTTTCATGGTCAACTTCCCGTGCTGAAGCGCTTTCGAGGTACCCTTCTGAGTTTTCAGCACTGACCCTCTGATTGCCTTTCTGGGTAGTGGGATAGTTTCCGTAGTAATCCGCGATTAAGACATATTTTCCATCAAACACCATGCTTGCGTATTTATCCAAGTCATGTTCATCAAACCGTATACCATCTTTTTTATCAGGATCCATTCCTGAACTTGTGGCTGGATCTTCTCCCATAAAAAGGGCTTTCACTGAATCAAGAAAGCGCTGATTGCCGAGCTCCTGGGATCCGACTATTCGCAAGTTCACTCCATGATTGTCTGCAAAGCTTTCAAGATTCGCTCCATCTTTTGAAACAATCACCAGGTTGTCTTTCTGATACCCGTTTGACTCTGCCCCTTCAATAGCTTCTCGTAGCTCTTCCTGTGTAGCATACCCGCCTATTAATATATTTTTCTTCATATTTTCACTCCTCATGTCATATTATATTTTCTATTTCCCCTGATTTGCAGGAGGAGAAACTTTCTTTTTCTTTTGAAGGGCGGACAGTTAGACTGTCCTGTATCATTACATGGTACAAGCCGTATGAATTAATAAAACACAGTAAATACAGTATGATAAAGATGTAGCCAATAAATTGGAATTGCTGCTGGAGGTGGGGTATATGGAGATTGAAAAACTGGCTAAAAGGTTAAGTAACAGGACCCCAGTCATTTTAGGGAGTGAGCGATTTTCGAAATTCGCTATTTTGCTTCCGCTTGTAGAGATAAATAAGGAAACACATGTCCTTTTTGAGGTGCGTTCACTTACAATGAGAAGGCAGCCTGGGGAGGTCTGTTTCCCCGGCGGAAGAATAGATCCGGAAGACAGGGATGAGGAGCATACGGCCATCCGTGAGACCTCAGAGGAACTCGGCGTAAGCGAAGACAGCATCACAGATGTGTCCCCGCTGGATTACATGATTTCCTTCGGACAAATTATTTACCCTTATGCAGGCATTATCCATAATCCTGACCAGATCGTGCCAAACCCTGACGAAGTAGAAGAAGTTTTTACCGTGCCTCTTTCCTTTCTAAAAAGAGTAAAGCCGGAAACGTATCACGTGAATTTTAAAGTAGAGCCCGAAGAAAATTTTCCTTTTGACTTGATTGCCGGAGGTGAAAATTACAATTGGCAGACAAGGAAAGTAGAAGAAGTATTTTACTTTTTTGAGGATAAGGTTATTTGGGGGCTCACTGCCAGAATTCTTAAGCATTTTCTTGAAATCATTATTGAAGATTTCGAGGAAAATGAAAGCGGTTGAAGAAAAAAATTTCAAAAAAGGTTGACGAAGTCCTTATAAATGTTTATGATTCATATAAATTGAATACTTAGAAACTTCTTATCAAGAGAGGCGGAGGGACTGACCCTATGAAGCCTCGGCAACCAGCATTTATGCACGGTGCCAAATTCAGAGGAATACATTTTCCGAAGATAAGAAGGCGGAATGAACGGAATGTAAATTCAAACCCCTTCTTGTCTGTAATAGACGGAAGGGGTTTTTTGTTTTTATAGGTATCTGCTCTTTAAATATTAACCAGGGGGAATGAGAAATGTCAGCGTTAACGATTGGGCTATTGGGGTTTGGAACAGTTGGAAAAGGAGTGTATGAAACGATCAGCAAACATCAGGGAAGGCTTCAGGCGATATTCGGGAAAGAAGTGAAGGTCTCCGCCATCCTTGTCAAAAATGTGAGTAAGCATTCTGTGCCTGATGATGACGTGCTTTTAACTGATGATTTTCAAGAAATTATTGAGCTTCCCAAGCTTGATGTCGTAATTGATGCCATTGTTGGCAGGGAGCCAGGCTATACGTATTTGCGCCAGGCAATATTGAGAGGATGCCATGTCATTACTGCAAATAAGGAGATGTTTGCATTCCATGGAAGTGAGCTTGCGAGGCTCGCAAAAGAACATAATGTATCATTAGGATTTGAAGCAACAGTCGGAGGCGGAATCCCAATAATTCAGACTATCAAGCAGCTGCTGAATGCGAACAAGATTGAACGGATCGAAGGTATATTAAATGGCACGTCCAATTTCATTTTGACAAGTATGCGCGAAGAGAACTTATCATTTGAAGAAGCACTGAAAATAGCTCAGGAAAAAGGATATGCAGAAGCCGATCCCAAAAACGATATCGAGGGATATGACGCTTTTTTCAAAGCGGTTGTTCTGAGTGAGCTGGTGTTCGGGAAAGCACCGGCGCAGGAAACATCTGTTAGAGAAGGCATTACTGACATTACAATTGAACAAATCCGTATGGCTGACTCCCTGGGACTGAAATTTAAACATGTAGCATCGATTGAGAGGGAAAAAGATGCTATCCGCTGTACTGTAAAACCGGTCCTGACAGCGGAGGCACATCCCTTGTACAGAGTAGAAGGAGTGCAAAATGCAGTTTCAATTGATGCGGATATAGTCGGGAATATCAGCCTGCAGGGTCCTGGAGCCGGCATGTTTCCGACAGCCAGCGCAATTATTGAAGATTTGATTCATGTAGGCAGAACAGATATTCCTTCAGTCTTTGAGGAAGGCAAGTCGGAATGGACTGTTCTTGACGAGCCAGTTTGGATTATTTGGGGTGATGCTAATGCAGGATTGCCTGAGGGATGTGAAATAATCAGTAAAGTGTCAAAAGATGTCTTCATCTTTAAGGCATCATTGGAAGCTGTGTCATTATTAGATACATCAGATTTGAAGGCTTATCAGGTGCTTGGAGACTATGCTCCGGCTGTAAAGGAAAATAAACAGGTACAGACGGTATAACCTGAAAACATAATGAAAAAACAGGAGGGGCAAGCTTATGAGCTGCCCCTCCTGAAGTATGTTTAGAGATGGTGGATGTTATCGCAGTCTAACGGGCAGTAAGCCTCCTTCTTCAAGACTCAGAGGAATCGAAAGAGGATAAGTGGGAGTCCACTGCCCATAAAGGCCCGACCGCAGAACAAAGACTAAAAACGCCACGTCCTCCCAAAAGCTGCGCTTTCGGTCGTGCGATGTATCGCTGCCGTAGCTTTCCTTGTCCTATGGCAATGTCTTTGTAACATACTTCCGCCCAAAAGCTGTCGCATTTGGTCGTACGATGCTCATGCAGACGAAGCCTTCCTTGTCCTGTGGGCCTCAACTTATAATCAGTGGGGTATAAAGCCCCCGCTGATTGAAGTTTCACTTTATGCCTGCTGGTTTTTTAACAAAGGATTATTTAATCCAGAATAAAGGTCTTTTACATGGACCGTTACAATCTTAGCGCCAATCTGGACATGGACCATATTATCAAAAACAGCTGTTACCAGGCCGTTTAATGAAACATTAGCACCAATATTTAGATCTTTGTTGGGAGTTTTAACATTTTTTTTGTCTGCCATCGTAACACCATCCCATTCGGTTTTATTGAACTTATACATAGAATATTGCCTTTTTATAGTAAAATAAACGCTTTAATAAAAAAAGTCCAGTAATATAGCTCGTTTTTTTATCGACAAATTTTATTGGTGCCAGGTACCTGTCGAATTTTCTTTATATAAATAATTAAGTATTCATTTCCGAAATTAAATACAGCCGAAAAAACAATCCTTGGAGGGAATGACACAATTTGTGCTATCCGATTTTGGATCTAATTGACAGGAGTGAAATTTAGACAAAGAGGGTATTAATAGTCCGTAAAAATACGGTTTCAGAAAAGGATGAATAACGGAATATGAATATGCCTCTTGCAATTGGGCTCATTTTTATTGCCCTTTATATAACTGCAATAATTGGGATTAAAATCTTAAGAATTCCCGATATCGTTATTTATATTATTTTAGGAGCAGGCATCGGTATTTTTGGATTTTACAAAGAGGCGAAAGTAATTGAAGCTGCAGGTGAAATTGGCTTAATTCTGCTATTCTTTCTGCTTGGCACAAAATTCTCTGTGCGAGAATTAAGGAATAACGGAAGGAAGGTCTGGAAATCCGGGCTATTGGATGTTTTTTTGGGAGTGGGAGTGACTGCGGGAATTGCCTATGCAGCAGGTCAAAATATGTTTGTCTCTTTATTGATAGGCGGAATCGTATATGCAACCAGTTCTTCAATTACTGTTAAGCTGCTGGAATCAAAGAATCGCCTTGAAGATAAAGACTCTGAATATATTCTATCTCTTCTGATTTTTGAAGACCTCGCTGCCCCGATTCTTGTGACCGTTCTGATTGGGCTGAGCGGTGGAAATAGTTTCTCCGCTGCAGACTTTCTGTTTATTTTTCTGAAGGTATCTCTCCTTGCTGGCGCTGCGGTTTGGATGAGCAGAATAGTTCTTCATAAAGCCCAGCATTGGATGAAGAAAGTTGCTCATGAAGATTCCTTTTTGATTCTTGTTCTTGGAGTTGCGATTACTTATGGAGGATTTGCAGTATTTCTAGGGCTATCAGAGGTTATTGGCGCATTTCTTGCCGGCATCATACTTGCCGGAACGGAGGTGAAAGAAAAAACAGAGGAAGTTGTACTTCCCGTCAGGAATCTGTTTCTCCCATTTTTCTTCTTGAATTTCGGGCTTTCGCTTGAGTTTAATGAAGAAATTCCTTCTCTGGATCTTCTGGTTATTATTGTTACCTGGTCCATCATTCACAAGCTTGCTGCAGGATATTTTGGAGGGCAATGGTATGGCCTATCGAAACAGGAAGCTCTAGGGGCGGGATTATCATTATCATCAAGGGGAGAATTCTCTGTAATTATTGCCGGATTGGCCACAGGAGGCCTTAAAGTATTTGCAGGGGCTTATATCCTGATTGCAGCTTTGGTCGGCATGCTGCTGTTTCAGTTATCATCCTGGATCCATTCACGGGTGCAGAAGAATTCCGGTTAATAGCATAAAAATTTCCGGAAAATCTCTTCTTTTGAAGAGTTTTTCCGGTTTGCTGTTTATTAATTTCTTCCTTCCTCTTACTTCCTGTTCCGTGAAACATAAGGATTTTCAGCAATCCAAAATCTCCAGGGATAATTCCGCGCATCACCGGAATTATCAATTCCGATTCGTTTTCCGCGTGTGACTTTCCCGGGAGGAATTCCTTTAGCAATCATAAGAGGAGGGCTTGTAAAACGCCGCCCATAATCATCTATTGTAATATTGAGAGCTTTGGTTAATTTACCAGGTCCATTAGTTAGGTTCTTAAGATCATCCATTTTTCGTCTTTTCTTCATTAAATCAAGGCCGTCTACAGGTTCAATTCCCCTGATCAATACAGCTTCAGGCTTTTCCTTTGGGCCGCTCACAACATTAACCAAACAATGGGTATGCATCACATACGTGTAGACAAATCCGGGTTCATTGAACATGATTTCGGTCCGCTTTGTTCTCCTGTTCCCAAAGCTGTGAGCTGCCCTGTCTTCCGGGCCCATATATGCTTCTGTCTCAACGATATAGCCTGAGGCGATGCCCTCTTCCGTTTCTTTGATCAATAAGCAGCCCAGCAGTGCTTCCGCCAATAGTAGTGTCGGCTGCTGAAAGAAGTCTTCTGGCAGTGGGGCATATGGTTTTATATCTTTCAAGATCAATCTCTCCAAACAGTATGTTATTAGTGTTGCAGCATCGTGTCTTATGTTTTTACCCTCTGCTATTTTTTCATAACCATACCTGCAGTATAATAGCAAAGGGAAATACTATACAGGATGTGGGCATTGATGAATAAAAATATCGGTTTTATCGGATGTGGAAAAATGGCTCAGGCCATAATTGGAGGAATACTCAAATCCAATCTGGTAAATCCAAGCCAGATTATTGCTTCAGCAAGAACGGAGAAGACGCTTGACGATGTAAAAAGCAGGTGGAATATACAAACACGCCTTTCCAATATTGGAGCAGCGGAAGAAGCGGATATAGTGTTTTTGGCTATTGAGCCTGATGCACATGGGGAAGTTATTGATGAGATTAAAGATAGCGTCCGTTCCGATGCCATCATTATAACCATTGCGGCCGGCATTAGTCTAACCTTTCTGGAACAGTCATTTGGCCGGAAAGTTAGAGCAATTCGAATCATGCCTAATACGCCATCATTAGTAGGAGAAGGAATGAGCGTCCTTTCAGCTAATGAATCAGTATCTCCAGATGATATGGAGGAAGTGGAAAAAATATTTTCATGCATTGGAAGAGCAGCTTTTATGGAAGAAAAGATGATGGATGCGATTCCTGCTATAAGCGGTTCTTCTCCAGCTTACGTCTATATGTTCATTGAAGCATTGGCAGATGGCGGTGTAAAAGCAGGATTGCCCCGTGAACAGTCTTATCAGCTCGCAGCACAGGCTGTTTTGGGGGCTGCCAAGATGGTGCTGGAAACAGGTCTGCATCCAGCGGAATTAAAGGATGAGGTCTGTACTCCAGGTGGGGCAACGATTGAAGCAGTTGCCGAGCTGGAGAGAAAAGGGTTCCGTGCAGCGGTAATGAGTGCAATGGATCAATGTTTTGAAAAAACAAAGGCTCTTTCAGGGAAAAACAATTAAACAAGATTTATTAACCTAAACCCGGCAGTTATACAACTGCCGGGTTATCTAATGGTTCGTGAAATTTAGGCGCAAATCAAAAGGAAAAATACTGAACATTTCATGGCAGAATGGAATATATAATAAGAAAATTTAAATTTTAATTCCGACTTGACTCATAGGAATACATGTATTATAGTAAGTCATTATGAGAACATCTTTTGGGGAGGATTCAGTCCGATGAGTACAGGACTATTAGTTTTAAATATTGCCATTATGCTTCTGCTTGTAGGCGTATTATTCTTTATGCAAAAAAAGCATATTTCATTCTCAAAGCGTGTGTTTACAGCGCTTGGATTAGGGATTTTGTTTGGTTTCGCCCTTCAGCTGATTTACGGACCGGGTGCTGAGATCATTGCCAAATCTGCAGACTGGTTCAATTTAATAGGCGGGGGTTATGTCAAATTCCTGCAAATGATCGTAATGCCATTAGTCTTCATTTCCATTTTAGGAGCTTTTACTAAGCTTAAATTAACAAATAATATAGGGAAAATCAGTGTGCTTATCCTTGGTCTGCTTGTAGGTACAACTGCAGTTGCTGCCGCTATAGGGATTGCAACAGCTGTCGGTTTCGACTTGGAGGCAGTCCAAATCAGCGGAGGCGATGCAGAGACAGCCCGCGGCGAACAGCTGGAAGAAACCTATCAGGGTATTGAAGGAAGAACATTCCCACAGCAGATGCTTGATCTTCTTCCGGCAAACCCATTTCTTGATTTTACAGGAGCAAGACCTACATCCACCATTTCAGTTGTAATATTTGCAGCCTTTTTAGGAATTGCATACCTGGGTGTCAGACGGAAATCACCCGAGCAGGCTGAGCTTTTCGCAAAAATTGTGGATGCGTTCTATGCAATTATTATGCGTGTTGTAACATTAATTCTGCGCTTGACTCCGTACGGAGTGTTGGCCATCATGACGAAAACAGTGGCCATGAGTGATTTCGACTCCATTTTAAACTTAGGGAAATTTGTTATAGCTTCTTATGTGGCACTTGCCATTATGTTCCTGATTCACCTGCTGCTTTTAACATTGAGCGGTTTAAATCCAATTACCTATATGAAAAAAGCATTTCCTGTATTAACATTTGCCTTTACATCTAGAACAAGTGCCGGTGCATTGCCATTGAACATTAAAACACAAAAGTCACTGGGTGTTCCTGAAGGAATTGCCAACTTTGCAGGGTCATTTGGTCTTTCCATCGGCCAAAATGGATGTGCTGGAATCTATCCGGCAATGCTGGCGGTAATGATTGCTCCGACTGTGGGCATTAACCCGCTGTCACCAGGATTTATTTTTACCGTCATTCTCATTGTAGCGATCAGCTCCTTTGGTGTGGCAGGGGTCGGCGGCGGTGCGACGTTCGCAGCGATCCTGGTATTATCTGCCCTTGACCTGCCAGTTGCACTGGCCGGCTTGCTGATCTCAATTGAACCGCTGATAGACATGGGACGCACAGCTGTTAACGTCAGCGGATCCATGACCTCCGGCATCTTAACGAGCCGTATCACCGGTGAAATTGATGGAAATCTTTATAGCGACATGAATGAAAAAATAGAAGCAGAAGCATAAGCATAAGAAAAGCGACAGGTGCCGGGCACCTGTCGCTTTTTTCATTTAACGATATTCTGCTCTTTTCTTATAACTGTTAACGATGTCATGGCGCCTACAAATATGATGGTTAAAAACGAGTACAGGAATTTTTCAATACCGACAATTTTTAAACCGCTTAAAATGACCAATCCATCAATTGCAAATATCAAAGCGCCGATATTAATAGGGAGGAGCTTTGTCATCAGCTGTGCCAGCAGGTCTGTTCCCCCTGTGCTGGTTTCATAGCGGAGCATAAGGCCTATCCCAAAACCAACCAGGCAGCCGCCTAAAATCGAGCTGGGCAATATGGAAAGATTAAAATGTCCTCGCATAGCAGAAAGCAAATCAATAATGAAGGATGAAATCAGGAGGCCGTGCAGACTATAGAAAAAATATTTCTTCTCATAAAACCAGGCAAGTACATATAATGGAATGCTTAAGACAATCATACTTAATCCAGTGGGAAGCTCGTAATAATAATGGAGGATCAGCCCTATGCCAATAATGCCCCCATCAAGCAAATGGTGGGGGACAAGGAAGCCGTTAATGCCTATGCCTAATAATAAACTTCCCATTAAAGTTGCAAACAGCTTTTCATACATAAGCTATCACCCTAACTTGTCCAATTGTATACTTATAGAATATGAATGGTCAGGTATTAAATAGAAGCGGTAAAAAACAAAAAAGCTTGTCCGATTTGGACAAGCTTTTGTTATAAGGCGCTTCCGCTTTTCTTTTTAGTGCGGCAGGAAAGCAAGCTGATAAAAGAATAGCACTGCAAATAAATAAACCAGCGGATGAACTTCTCTCCATTTGCCTTTTACCACTTTCATAAGCGGATAAGCGATGAATCCAAGCGCAATTCCTGTTGCAATGCTGGATGTCAGCGGCATGCTTAAGATGATCAGGAATGCAGGGAATGCTTCATCAAGTTCATTCCACTTAATATGTGAAATGCTGCCCATCATCAGGCTTCCAACGATAATCAGGGCTGGTGCAGTAATAGCGGCAAGACCTGACACCGCACTGACAAGCGGTCCGAAGAAAGCTGATAGCAGGAACAAACCTGCAACAGTCAAGGTTGTTAATCCTGTTCTTCCGCCGGCTGACACACCTGTGGAAGATTCAATATAAGCTGAAGTCGGGCTTGTACCAAACATGGCGCCGATTGAAGTAGCAATGGAATCTGACAAAAGCGCCTCACGAGCTCTAGGCATCGTTTTGCCTTTCATTAATCCCGCCTGCTGGGCAACGCCGATCATCGTTCCAGTCGTATCAAAAATCGTTACAAGCAGAAAGGAGAAAACTACTGCGTATAAACTATGCTGGATAATATCTCCAATTGCTTCGAATGGATTTAAAATGATGATTCCATCCGGAAGCGAAGGCAGTGAAACAAATCCTTGGTCAAAAGAGAGCTGGCCGGTAAAGAAGGCTATCAGAGCTGTGAGAATCATTCCGAAAAATAAAGCCCCATTAATCCCGAGAGTCATGAGGATTAAAGTCACAGCAAGGCCGACCAGAGCAAGAATGGATTGGGGAGAATGCAAATCCCCTAGTGCAACAAGATTTGTTGGGTGGCTTGTAATCAGCCCTGTTAGCCGCAAGCCGATAAATGCAATAAATAAGCCGATTCCGGCAGTAATTCCGTGCTTTAAATTATCTGGTATCGCAATGATCAGTTTTTCCCGGAAAGGGGTAAGCGACAATATAATGAAAATAATCCCTGCAATAAATACTGCTGAGAATGCTGTCATGTAATCAATATTTCCATGTGTGCCGACTACGGAGTAGGCAAAATAGGCGTTCAGGCCCATTCCAGGTGCGATGGCAATCGGATAATTGGCGAACAGTGCCATCCAAAGAGTACCTGCAACGGTTGCGATAATGGTTGCAGAAAAGACTTGCTCAAAAGGTACACCTGCATCAGATAATATGACAGGATTAACGACCACAATATACACCATAGTCAGGAAAGTGGTGATGCCTGCCAGAATTTCGGTCTTTACGTTTGTTTGATTTTCTTTCAGTTTGAACATATAAAGTCCCCCATAAACTAAAACTTCTTTCAGGTTGTATGTGTTATCAATAAATACGAACGTTTAGAAAGCACAAATAATATAATATTCGTTTTTGGTTTAGATTTCAAGACCTTAATTTTATTATTCTATATATTGGCGGTTTCATCCTTATATAAAGAAAAAAGCTTCGATACGGAAACTTGCTTTCCGTGAAACAGCCATTATATACAAATGGTTGATTATTAATGGATTATGCTTATACACTAGTGTCAAACGATGACGAAATGGGGTTGGCCTATGTTTGCAAATCTTAAATCAATGAACTTGAGTCAGCAGGCCGAATATTTAACAAAGGCCCTTGTGAAGATGAAGAGCTACAACCATTCAGATGGAGAAAGGCATAAAGCTGACTTTCTAAAAGAAATAATACATTCGTATCCATCTTTTAATGATAATGATAATTTAGTATGGACTCAGGAAATACCTGGTGATGAATTGGGCCGCAAGAATGTGTTTGCTTTCCTCAAGGGGCGTTCCGGAGGCAAAAGGACTATTCTATATCTGGCGCATTTAGACACGGTCGGCACGGAGGATTTTGGCCCGATTCAGGGCATGGCCCATGATCCGGATAAGCTCCAGGAGTTCTTTGTACAATATGGCTCTGATCCGGAAGTGCAGGAAGATGCCCTGTCTGAGGAGTGGCTTTTTGGCAGAGGGGCATTGGATATGCAGAGCGGAGTTGCTGTCCATCTGGCCAATCTTCTGTTTTTCTCGGAAAATCCCGACGAATTGAACGGCAATTTGCTCGTCATGTTCAATGCTGATGAAGAGGGCGAGCATAAAGGAAGCAGAGCCGCCCTAGCCGAATTGCTAAGGCTGAAAGAAAAAATGGGCCTGGAATACTTGGCTGCAATTAATAATGATTTTATCTCGCCATTGTATGATGGGGACACGACAAAGTATATATACACCGGTACAGCAGGAAAAATCTTGCCGTGTTTCTCCATTTTCGGAAGGGAGACCCATGCAGGCGAAAGTCTGGCAGGGATTGATCCAACATTAATTGCTGCAGAGCTGACTGCCCGTATAAGCCAGAATTTTCAGCTGACTGAGAAGCTTGAAGGAGAGCTGGTGCTTCCTCCAAGCTGTTTATATATGAGAGATGATAAAAAACGCTATGACGTTCAGACGGCTGTCGGCTGCCGAGTTTACTTCAATTACTTTTTCTATGAAAAACCGCTGAAGCAGCTTTCGAAAGAACTTGGGATGATTGCCGAAGATGCAGCCATCGCAGTAGAGCACCGGCTGAAAGGTGCCTATAAAGATTTTCGGACTGTAAATAAGCTGCCGGAAAGACAGCTGGACTGGGGAACAGAAGTCACGGCTCTAGATGATTTTCTTGTATATCTTGAACAGAAGGGCATAGATACAGTGAGTGTTATGGAAGAAGCGAGGAAGCAAAGTTCTCTTAAAGAAACCGATGCCAGAATGATTGCCTTTGATATTGTAGAAGCTTTGCACCAATCAGACCCTGAAAAGAAACCTAGAGTGGTTTTATTTTATGGAACACCTTTTCTTCCTGCCAACACAGTTGATGTGAATACAGAAAGAGGGGTCTTTTTGAAAGATTGCCTGGAGGAAGTGCTTGCTGAAGAGGCTAAGAAAACAGGTGAGGCATTCAAGGTCCGCAAATATTTTCCCTACTTATCTGATGGAAGCTTCCTGTCTTTTGACGGCTCGGATGAAGATATACAATCTCTTAAAAAGAACTTTCCTGCCATAAAAAACCTTTTTCCAATTCCATTAAAGGCAATGAGGGATTTAAATATTCCTGTCATTAACCTTGGAGTTTATGGGAAGGCTGGCCATAAGTGGACTGAACGGGTCTATAAACCATATACTTTTGAAGTTTTGCCTGAGATTATCCGAAAGGTTACAAGAAGAATACTTCAAAAGCCGGGAAGCTAGTTCCCGGCTTGCTTCAAAAATAGTAACTTTAATATAGCAGTAACATCTAATGTAAGGGGAAAGAATTCAGGAGGCGGTGGCAGAATGATAAAGGCTGTAATTTTTGATTTTGATGGAACCATTGTAGACACAGAATCTTTATGGTATGAGGTTTTTAAACAAATCCTGTCAGAAGATTATGGATTTGAGCTTGGGCTGGAGGATTTTGCGAAGGGGATTGGCACTACAGATGATATTCTATTTAATTATATTGACAGTAAATTAGGTATTCAAATTAATCGTGAATCTGTTCAGGAGAAAACAGAAAAAGCATTCCAGAGTCAGAGGGATATTTTAATTCTGAGGGAAGGGATTCAGGACCTAATAGAAAAGTGCATTGAAAAAGGCCTTAAGCTTGGAGTCGCATCCAGCTCTGGCAGGGAATGGGTTAAGCATTATTTAGACCATTTTGGAATTGAGGGTCATTTTCAAACTATCAAAACAAAAGAAGATGTTGAAAAAGTAAAGCCTGACCCGGCTCTTTACATAAAAGCACTTGAAGAAATGGGCGTCGAGCCTGAAGAAAGTCTGGCCATTGAAGATTCCGTAAATGGATCAATCGCAGCTGTTCAGGCAGGAATGCACTGTGCGGCTGTTCCAAATGATGTTACGCACTTCCTTTCCTTCCATGAAAAGGTTATGAGGTATAAGGCTTTTTCTGAGATACCTATTGATGAACTGATAATGGGGCAAGGCGAGAGTTAATAAAAGGAGCGGGCTAAGCCAGCTCCTTTTATTTATATTAGAAAATGGCATTCAAAATTAAATAAACAAGGCCAGCTAAAGTTGCCGATATCGGCAAGGTGATTACCCATGTAATAAGCATTCTCTGGGCTGTTCCCCATTTTACTCCTTTAAGCCTGTGGGCAGAACCTACACCCAGGATGGAAGAGGAGATAACATGAGTAGTACTGACTGGCAAGTGGATAAATGTTGCGCCAAAAATGATCATTGCACCTGTTAAATCTGCTGCCACTCCATTTATCGGCCGGATTTTCATGATTTTTCCACCGACCGTTTTGATAATTTTCCAGCCTCCGATGGAAGTCCCAAGACCCATAGCTAATGCACAGGAAAACTGTACCCAAAATGGAATATCAGTTGAAGTGACATAGTTGTTTGCGATAAGCGCCATTGTAATAATACCCATAGCTTTTTGCGCGTCATTTGTTCCATGTGTATATGATTGCAGAGCGGCTGTGAAAATTTGAAACAGCCTGAAGTTCCGGTTTGTTTTTGTAAGGTTGTTGTGTTTAAAGACAATCTTGAATATGCTGTAAACGATAAAACCGACTGCAAAGGCAATTAACGGCGAAAAGATAAGTGCTTGAAGGATTTTTAAAAATCCCTGATAATTTAAAGCTGAAAATCCAGCTGCCGCAATCGCAGCACCGGCAATCGACCCTATGATCGCATGGGAAGAGCTGCTAGGGATGCCATAATACCAAGTCAGCAGGTTCCAGAATATCGCAGCAACTAAAGCGGCCAGAATGACAAGTGAACCATTCTGCAAAGTAAATGGGTCCACTATATCCTTTGTTATGGTTTTGGCCACCCCAGTAAATGTCATGGCACCAACAAAGTTCATGACGGCAGCCAATAGGATGGCATGCCTTGGTTTAAGAGCCTTAGTGGAGACAGAGGTAGCTATTGCGTTTGCCGTATCATGAAATCCATTGATAAAATCAAATGCCAGAGCTCCAATGACAATTAAGATTGTAATAATAAATACTGCATCCATTGTAATCGCCCCTTAAGCATTTTTCATGATGATGGTTTCAAGCGTATTGGCGACATTCTGGCAGCTGTCAGCAATATCTTCCAGAGTTTCATAAATTTCTTTATACTGAATAATCCGGATAGGATCTTTTTCAGTAGCAAAAAGATGCTTGATTGATTGACGGCGGACTCCATCACATTTGGATTCGTAATCTTTAATTTTGATTGCATGCTCCCTGATCTGCAGTAATTTCTTAGTTGAAAGAAGTTCCACACATTTTTCAATTTCAATTGCACAATTCTTAATTGCATCCACAAACTTCAGCATAAACTCATCAGCTTGTGTCATGGAATACATTTCAAATAAATCAGCACATTCTTCAAAACCATCGAGCACATCATCCATGCTCATAGCGAGGTGGAGGATATCTTCTCTTTCAATCGGTGTAATAAAAGCGTTATTTAATTCCTTAATGACTTCATGCACATAGGAATCGCCTTTTGTTTCATAATCCTTCATTGTTTTTGAAAAGGTTTTTAAATCACTGACATTGTTAATTTTATAGTCGGCAAAGTAAATTGCACTATCTTTTAAATTCACTGAAATATTGCTTAACAATGTGTTAAACTTGTCCTTCTTCTTAAAAACCATTTTTTTACCCCCAATTATTTTAGGAAAAATTCAATCAAACGTAATTATTTTATACGAAATCGACAAAATATGATAGTTTTTTTTATTACAGTAATATTCCCCAGTTTAATGAGAATAAACGAAGAGATGAAAGAAGACACCGCCAAATAAGGCGGTGTCTTAATTATGGAGATATTCATCTATCCTTTAAGCCTTCCGATAAAATCATGAAGCTTTTCCAGTGAATTTAAATTCGCATTGCATTTCTGGCTGTCCTGGCAAATGTAATTCCCTTTTTTTGTATAGGTACCCAGCTGAGTACCCTTGGTTTCAGTTAAGAACATGCCTGTTTCTTCGAATTTGTTGCAGATGGCACAGATCCCTTTTTTGCCCAGCGGTTTAAATGTTCCATATATGCCAGTCAGTTTGCCATCCATAAGGCTGATCATATACTTCCTGTTTGTGCCTTTGTCGTCCCATCCTAAGTAGCTTATTTCCCTGAAATCGATATCTTCAAGTGCTGGTATCTTTAATTTTTTTGCTTTAGGGAACAGCTTTTTGATGGATTGTTCCGTCAATGATGCAAACGGTATTACGTATTCCTTTATTTGTTCTAAAAAGGCATCAGCCTGATCTCTTTCTTTTATATCACTGACCGGTAAAAGAAGCTGTCTCTGTTCCTCGCTAAGGTCTTCAAAAAGGCCCAATACCTTCTCAGCAGAAAGAGATTTCAGTGCATTCAGCACTCCTGTATCATTGACAGATGCATGGCCATTAATTAGCACCTGCGTCTGATATTTAATAAAATTATATTGATCATTCCTGATGAAAGGTTCCATTATACACACTCCTATACCTACAGCACCTTTATATATCACCTTCACTTTAAAAGAATTACATAAAAATGTAAATGTATAAAACGATTAGGAAATGAACTTGGCATATGAAAAGCACTGAACAAGGTTCAGTGCGAATATTTACTTTTTATAAACTATTTTTTTGATTGTTTCAACTGAAAGAAAATATTCTTCCGCCAATTGAGAGATTGTTTTGCCGTTTTGGAAGGCGCCTTTAATAGAATGATTCCTTTCATCCAGGGCTTTTCTCGCTCCAGAGCGTGAGCCCCATTTTTGGTAGTCCTTTTCAGGCTTGGGGATATAAATTGCCTCACCCTGAACGTATTTTTGAATTTCTGCTATCAAAGTCTCCGGTAAAACGGCATTCGCTTTTACATAACTCATTTCTGCCAGCTCCTTATTGATTTTTGTTAATAAAAAATGAATAAGGTGCAAAGCCGATATCAGAAATGGTTTTAGCTGAATGGGCGATAATAAATTAGTCTATTACCGCCTCATGCAAAGTATCGCCACCAATATCAGGCTTTGCATGAGACGCTGCATTATCAGGCATTGCAACTGCAATGGCCACTTTCATCACCTCCTAAAGAGTGTTTTTCTATATTATAAATTAACATGATTGCCAATGCATTTAACACCCTAATTCGACAAAAACAAATTTGTCTTTATCATCCCTTGATTCTTGCAGATTTTTCTGATAATATATTTTTCTGCCCACGCGTATGCTCATATGTATTTCTCCATTGCGGCTGAAAAACAATTGAAAGGAGAAACATATGCCATCTGAATTTGAACACCCCGATTTTCAGCAGGAGACTCAGCGGCTGGAATTTACGAAACGTTATATTGATGTCGTAATTAAAACGTCAGAATCCAGCAAAGATAAGTTCCAGGAAAATATGAAAGAAGCTTTTGAAGACGTTGATTGGCTTGAATCCAGTTTAAGTTACTCTTCTTTATTGACAAATGCCCGTTTCTTTGAAATGTCCAAAGATGAATTAAAACAATTGAAAAAAGCCCGGAAAAAGCCATATTTCGCCAGAATTGATTTCTTAAGAGAAGATTTAAATGAAAAAGAGATCTTATACATAGGCAAAACTTCATTGTATTCAAGGGAGAATCAGGAGCAGATTATCGTTGACTGGCGTTCTCCGATAGCCAATTTATACTATGAAGGCAGGCTGGGAGAGGTTCAATATCATTCCTATGAAGAAAGCTTTACGGGCCATCTGTCATTGAAACGGCAATATATGATTGAAGATGGGATTCTGGATGAGATCCGGGATATAGACCTCACGACTACAGATGAATTGCTTCAGGAATCACTGTCTAAAAGCTCAAGCAACCGCCTCACAGAAATTATTTCAACCATACAGGAAGAACAGAATAAAATAATACGTGCTGATTTGAATAAGCCCATCATTGTTCAGGGGGCAGCAGGAAGCGGAAAAACAACAATTGCCCTGCACAGGATTAGCTATTTCATTTATCAGTACAAAGAAAATTTTGCACCTGAACAGCTTATGATTCTGGCACCAAGCAGGCTATTCATTGATTATATTTCAGAAGCTCTTCCTGAGCTTGGGGTAGAAAGAGTCCGCCAGACTACCTTCCAGGAATATGTGCTGGCATGTCTTGGTGAGGATCTTAAAATGGCTGATGACAGTAAATTGGTGAACTTGCTTGAAGACCATGGCAGTGAAGAAGTAAACCTTGCAGCCTGGGCATCATCCATTAAAGGATCGCCCGTTTTTCAGACAATCCTCACCAATTACCTAAAAGAAATTTATAATAGCTTCTGCCCCAGTGATGATTTTATGGTAGATAAATTCAGGCTGTTCAGCCATAAGAAATTCTTCCAGCTTTTTTTGGAGGATTACAATTATCTGCCTCTTTATCGAAGGCTTGAAAAATTAAAGGCTGTGCTTCAAAACGATCTTGCTAAGAAAAAGAAAAATATCATAAAGAAAATTGAAACGTATTATGACGAGAGAATTGAAAGGGCCCTTAACAGAGGGAAAGACCCGGAAAAAAGAAGACAGTATGTTTCAGATGCGCTTGATAAAAAAGCTGCCAGGCTGGAAGAATTAAAGAAAAGCTTCAGAACTGCTGTGCCAAAATACATGAAGCAATTTCCGAAAAAAAGCCTTATCCGTTATTATAAAGACCTGTTTGAAGACTCCAACCGTCTTTCAAGATTGTCAGGCGGGAAATTGCCTCTAAAAGATGCAGATCTGCTATGTGAGTACTGCAGGAAATTGTTCAGGAAAAAGGTTTATGAGAGAGAAGACTTAGCTTTAATGCTTTACTTGCAGGAAAGCCTTTTTGGCATCCCTAAAGAGCTGAAGGCAAAAAATATCGTCATTGATGAAGCACAGGATTACAGTTTCATGGAGCTCCTCTCTTTAAAAAAGTCACTTGATACGGATATGTTCACATTAGTGGGGGATCTTGCACAAGGAATTCATTCCTACAGGGGACTAACAAGCTGGCAGGAGGTTCTTGACTTTATTTTTCCTCGTGCAACATATACAGAGCTTCAGAAAAGCTATCGTACCACCGTGGAAATCATGGAAAAGGCGAATGAATTGCTCAAGCTTCTCCCCTATTCATTCCCTGAAGTCGAGCCGGTTGTCCGCCATGGGAAAAGTCCTGAATTTATCAAGAGAGAGAATGGCCACAGGCTTGTACAGCAGCTTGAGGAACAGGTAATTTCATTGAAAAAAGAAGATTATAAAACATTTGCGGTGATCGGGAAAACGATGAAAGACTGTCTGCTCATTCATGGCCTTTTTAAAAAGCATGCCAAGCTCCCTTTTAAACTGCTGCAGGAGCAGGAAAGCATACCAAAGGATGAAATCGTCATCGTCCCCTCCTATTTGGCAAAGGGTCTGGAATTTGACGGGGTCATAATTCTGTCGCTTGAGGAAGAATTTTCTATAAAGTCTGAATTGGATATTAAGCTTCTTTATGTCGCTATGACAAGGCCTCTGCACCGGTTATATTTCTATGGAATGGAAAGAAACAATTTTATTATTGGTTAAAACTTTTAGCAGCTGATTTTTCGGGCTGCTTTTTTTTGGCCTAAATTCAATTGTTTCGGAGAGCTTCAAAAAGTATTTTTTGTCCATTGTTTAGGACATTTTTTCACCGGGAAAATCAATCTTACATAAGAAGGGGTGACGAAAAATAGCGATATCACAATCTCGGCATATGCCGTTTATATAGATGGGCGATTGCCTCCCTAGGGCAATCGCTTTTGTTTTGGAAGTGTAAATAGTAGGTGTCCTTTTCATGCAAATGATAAAATGAAGTAAAAAACATGAAGGAGATGATTTCATTATATGAAGGATATCAGCAGCACTTTAACCTTACATAATGGAGTTGAAATGCCCCAATTCGGGCTGGGAGTATATAAAGTAGAAGAGGGCCAGCAGGTTGAAGACACAGTGAAAAATGCAATCAACATAGGCTACAGGCTAATTGATACTGCTGCCTTTTATGAAAATGAAGAGGGTGTTGGAAGGGCAATAAAAGAAAGCGGTGTTCCCAGGGAAGAGCTTTTCATAACGACAAAGGTGTGGAATACGGACCAGGGATATGAGCAAACATTAGATGCCTTTGATAAAAGTTTAAAGAAGCTGGGTTTAGAGTATATCGATTTATATCTAATCCATTGGCCAGTTAAGGAGAAATACCTGGAAACCTGGCGAGCGCTTGAAAAGCTGTATAGGGATGGAAAGGTAAGGGCCATCGGCGTGAGCAATTTTCAAATTCATCATATAAAGGACATAATGGAAAACTCAGCTGAAAAGCCTGCAGTAAATCAGGTTGAGCTTCACCCTCTTCTATCCCAGGAAGAATTGAGGGCATTTTGTGATGAGCACAATATAAAAGTGGAAGCCTGGTCTCCAATTGCAAGGGGCAGAGTGCTGGAGGACCCTGCCATAAAAGAAATTGCCGCGGGTCACGGCAAATCATCAGCCCAAGTTATATTAAGATGGCATTTCCAAAACAGTATTATTGTAATCCCCAAGTCAGTTAAAGAAGAAAGATTAAGGGAAAATGCAAATATTTTTGATTTTGAATTAACTCAAGAAGAAATGAGACAAATGAATACATTAAATAAAGATCAGCGATTTGGGGCTGACCCGGACAATTTTGATTTTTAATTAAGCTATTCAAAAAGCATCCTTAGGGATGTTTTTTTATTTTTTTGGTAATTATAAAATTTTTCCAGAAGAATAGTTTTTTAATTTTTGGTTTTAGATAGAGAATCCTGGGTAATTTAATTATACAAGCACATAAGATCACCAAAAGCTGCGCAGCTGCTGAATGAAATTCTTAATCTGAACAGAAACTAATTCAAATCAAAAAGAGGAGTGATTTTCAATGTTAAGCTTTTTATGGGCATTAATTATAGGTGGTATCATTGGTTGGTTAGCAGGTATGATTTTGGGAAGAGATATTCCAGGAGGAATTATTGGTAACATCATTGCTGGTTTCGTTGGTGCATGGTTAGGTTCATTGATTCTTGGTGATTGGGGTCCTGTAGTAGCTGACTTTGCTATTATTCCTGCTTTAATTGGTGCTATCGTGCTTGTATTCATCGTAGGCTTCATCATGAAGGCTATGCGTAAATCTCATGACTAATAGAATCATTTGAAAGAAGTCCCATATGGGGCTTCTTTTTTTGCGCTGAAAGCCTCTGCTCTTTATTATAGCGACATAAAAAGCTGCCTCTCTAGAGGGCAGCTATGAATCGTTCTTAAAAGCAATACGGATCAATTCCCTTAAATATCTCAGGATTATCTAAGAAAGGCGCATGACAGACTATGGTTTCTTCTAAGAACGGGTGTGGAATCTCAAGTTTTACGGCGTGCAGTGCCTGACGTGGAAAAGCAGGTTTTCCGCCATATAAAATATCCCCTGCAAGCGGATGTCCGATATGGCTGAGGTGAACACGGATCTGATGTGTTCTGCCAGTATCCAGACGGCATTTAATAAGTGAAAGCTTCAGATTAGGAAAGTATTCAATTAGTTCATAGTTCGTGACAGCAGGCTGGCCGCCGGGAGATACTCTTCTTCTGGCTGGATGATGTCTGTCCCGCCCAATTGGCTCGCTGATGGTTCCTCTGATCTTAGAAATCCTTCCATGAACTAATGCTAAATATGTACGTTTAATTGTTCTTTCTTCCAGTTTTTTATCCAGGATTGCTCCTGCCAATGCGTGCTTCGCAAACAAAATGGCACCGGTCGTATCTCGGTCCAGGCGATGTATATGTTTTATGCTTCTGTATTCGCCCTGCATCTGAATATGAAAGGCTGCAGCGTTTGCTAAGGTATTATTTTGTTCTGGAGAATTAGGATGTGTGTCCATGCCTGCAGGCTTATTCAAAACAAGTAAATGATCATCTTCAAAGAGTACTTCGATGTCATAATAAGAGGGTATAAGTCCCAAATCTTCCTCCCTGAAGAAATGGAATTTTAATTTATCCCCTGCCTGCAGCGGGTTTGTCCAATTGGCTGGGGCATCATTGGTTACAACCTTCTTGTTCATCCTCATATTGTGTGTCTGTTTTTTTGGTGCTCCCCATAATGTCCGGACTATGTATTCGACGGTATATCCTTCCCAGTGAACAGGCACCTCTATTTCACACCATTCGCCAAACCTTTGTATTTTTACCATAAATTGCTCCTTATCCTGGTTGAATAATCGTGACTTTTCTACATATAAATTAATTACAATAACTATATTAGCCTTTATAATCAGCGGATAAAAGGAATAGATGTCCACAGATTATTATTGTAATATTTAAAACCACCTTTTATTTTACTTAAAATGGAGTTAATATAGAACTTTAGAACTAATTACAAAGCATTACGACTGTGCCATCTATTTCCGCAGGAGGAATAAATGTCAACAAATCCCTTCTCCATGGGTATAATTACCACCCTAAAGGGCTTTCAGAATATGATATTCTTATGTATATATTACGAACTGATTACAAGGATTACAAAGGTGGGTTATCAGTGAAAGTTGTATTTGCATCAACTCCTGATCAGGAACAAAAAATTCAAGAGTTAATTAGAAAATTCTATTCAAATGTGTTTCCTCTTTATTTCACAGATGATGACATTAGAGAATTTGAACAGCAGAAGATTTTACATACTTCTACACGGCACTTTGAATACTTCGGAACATTAAAGGAGGCTTATCAGGTTATAGCAGGACTGCAGACGCTAATGGCTATTCTGGAATCCCGTCAGATGAATGACAAATATGAGATGATTTTCGCCAAAAATGTTCAAATACTTCAAGAATTCGGTTTGTCATTTCCATTTGCCTACAGTCATTTTTGCGGAGAAAGGATGCCGCGGAATAATTTGTTCAGTGTCTACGCCAAAGCCGCAAATGAAATGCTCGTATAGAAAAACGCCTGCAGCCGCAGGCGTTTTTGGTTATTTCGAATTCTCATTAAACCATTGTTCAAAGACTTCTTTTTCCTGGTAGCCAGTAATTCTGTTAACCTCTTTGCCGTCTTTGAATTGAACAATTGTTGGAGTCTCCTTAATTCCGTAATTGTCCCAGCCGTCTTCAAATTCAAGCAGGTTGAATTGAACCAGGTCAATGCCCATATCTTCTGTAAGCGGAGACACAATAGGAGTTGTCCTCTGGCAATGAGGGCATGTCGGGCTATAAAAATACACAGTTACATCTTCATTTTCATTTAACTTTTTGTCCAATTCTTCAGGAAGAATCAGATTTTGATAATTTGGGTCTTCAAGCTGTTTGACTGTTTCAGGATGAAGTGAATCCTTTTCATATGGATTATTCCCAGAAACTTTTTCTTCATTTTGCATCTTAGTTAAGATTCCAACAGCTGCGAATAACGCAATGATAATGGCAAGAAAAATAATGACCTTTTTCATTATTCTGCTACCTCCTTGGTTTTCTTCCAGACAAGATAACTGCAAATAAAAATAATTATAAAAGCTGTCAATGCTAAAAACGGAATCGTAATGAATCCAAGCCAATTAATATATTGCCCTGTACAGGGAACTCTCCCGCATGCTGCTGCATGGTCTGCCATAAATGAAATTTTCTGAATGGAATAGTGGTATATGGAAATCCCTGCTCCAACTGCAGATAACACCATTGTATAAAGGCTGATGCGATAATCTTTCTTAATAACAGCCAAGCCTAATATGACAGCAAATGGGTACATGACAATCCTTTGATACCAGCAAAGCTCGCAAGGTTCGTATTGCCTGATTTCCGAAAAATAAAGGCTGCCGAACATGGCCAGAATCGATGCTGCCCAGGCAATAAACAGCAAATTCTCCCGCCGGTCTGTTTGTGTTTTCTCCATAATAATCTCCTTATTAATATGTACTCTAAAATTATAAAGCTATTGGACATCCCTTGTAAATTAACATGTTCAAAGGACCATCAGAAATAGGGCATTTGTAATATTAATTGATATTAGAAAGGAATAGGGGGAATTACGGAAATTAATAAAAGATATACAACACATTTATAGAAATATATATAAAGGAAAAGACGCAAGATAAGAATAAGAGGGAAATTGGCTAAGAAAACTCATAGGGTGTTATGAATGCAGTAAAAAAGGGAAAAGAGTCGTATGTCACTGGAGAGGCTGAACTTTCTTATCAGCTCCCATGATAATTATTATTTCCAAAAGGAGTGCACCACCATTGACAAAGCTTGATTTAAAGAAGTTTGAGAAAAAAATGATTATCAGAAATACACGGCATTCAGATATAGATCATATCATTGCCCTGCAGGAGCTCTGTTTCCCAGGCATGATACCCTGGAAGAAGGATCAGCTTGAAAGCCATCTGGATATTTTCCCTGAAGGCCAGTTTGTTGCAGAATATGATGGGGAAATCATTGGTTCGTGCTCAAGCCTTATTATCAATTTTGATGAGTATGATGACCGTCATTCCTGGGATGATGTAACAGACAAAGGATACATAACAAACCATAATCCGGAAGGCTATAACCTTTATGGAATAGAAGTAATGGTTCATCCGGATTACCGCAGAATGAAAATTGGCCACCGCCTGTATGAGGAGAGAAAAGAGCTTGTCAGATCTTTAAATTTAAAAAGTATCATCATAGGGGGGCGTATTCCGAATTATCATAAATACGCGAAAGAAATGAACCCCCGTGAGTATGTAAATGAGGTCTCACTTCATAAAATCTATGACCCGGTTTTATCCTTTCAGCTACTGAATGGCTTTACCCTGATGAGGATTAACCCGAACTATTTGCCGGATGATGTGCAGTCAAATAAATATGCAACGCTGATGGAATGGAATAATGTTGATTACAGACCAATGACTAAGCGCTTTTACAAAACAAGTTATCCGGTCCGTATATGCGTGGTGCAATATTTAATGCGGCAGATTAAATCCTTCGATGAATTTGCCCATCAGGTGGAATATTTTACAGATGTTGCTTCTGATTCCGGTTCTGACTTTGCGGTATTTCCCGAGTTATTTACCACTCAGCTAATGTCCTTTCTGGACGAACGGTCACCAAGCCTGGCGGTCAGAAAGCTTACGGAATACACTGAGCAATATATCGAGTTATTCACGGATTTGGCAGTCAGATATAATATTAATATAATTGGCGGCTCTCATTTTGTTAAAGAAGATGATGATGAGATTTATAATATCGCTTATCTTTTCCGCCGCGATGGGACGATTGAAAAGCAGTATAAGCTCCACATTACGCCAAATGAGCGCAAATGGTGGGGGATCAGCCGCGGAGATGAAGTTAAAGTATTTGATACGGATTGCGGAAAAATAGCCATCCAAATTTGCTATGACATCGAATTTCCTGAGCTGGCGAGAATTGCGACTGATAAAGGTGCAAAAATTATATTTACACCCTTCTGTACTGAGGATCGCCAAGGATATTTGCGAGTGCGCTATTGTGCTCAGGCACGCGCTGTTGAAAATCAGATATACACGGTTATTTCAGGGACGGTCGGCAATCTTCCGCAAACAGAGAATATGGATATTCAGTATGCACAGTCTGCCATTTTTGCACCATCTGATTTTGAGTTTGCAAGGGATGGCATTGTGGGAGAGACCAATCCAAATATTGAAATGGTCCTGATTGGTGATGTTGATCTGGAAATTCTCCGCCGTCAAAGACAGGATGGCACGGTGCGCCAGCTAAAAGACCGCAGGCATGATATTTACAGCATTAAATATAAGAAGTAATATATAGTTGCAGATTGAGCGCCTTTCACCTGGCGCTCAATGCTTTTTATACCTGATCTTAGGGTGGATTTTGTCAAAATAACTCGGATGTTTTAAAGAGGAATATCCGTCTGGAACTCGAAAAAGATATGGTGAAGCTTTTTTTAGGAGGTCATACAATGGAATGGAAGACAGCGGCAGAACGATGGATAAACCATGAGAATTTGAACAGTGAATTACTTGAACAGCTGAAACGTCTGCAGGGAAATGAAAAGCTCCTTGAAGAAGCGTTTTATAAGGGACTGGAATTTGGAACGGGCGGCATGCGCGGGGAAATAGGACCGGGAACAAACCGCATGAATATATATACAGTCCGCAAGGCATCTGCGGGACTTGCCGCATACATAGAAGAAAAAGGATTGGAAGCAAAGAACAGAGGGGTGGCAATAGCATATGATTCACGCCACATGTCCCCGGAATTTGCAATGGAAGCAGCTAAAACCCTTGCAAGCAGAGGCATTCAGACTTATGTATTTGACGAACTGCGCCCAACACCTGAACTTTCATTCGCAGTCCGATACCTGCATGCTTATGCAGGAATAGTCGTGACGGCGAGCCATAATCCTCCGGAATACAATGGCTATAAAGTGTATGGATCGGACGGTGCCCAGCTGACTCCTGCTGAAGCTGACATTGTAATCGGCAAAGTAAATGAAATAGAAAACGAACTGCTTATTGAAGTGATGGACGAGGATAGTTTAAAGGAGAAAGGCCTTATCACAATGATTGGGGCTACAGTTGATCAGGCCTATCAGAAGCAGCTCCTTACCATTTCCGAAAACCCTGATGCCGCAAATGAAACGGATGTTCATGTAGTTTTTACACCTCTGCACGGTACAGCGAATAAGCCGGTTAGAGAGGCTTTGGCTGCTTTGGGCTATGAACATGTGCATGTAGTAAAGGAACAGGAGCTGCCGGATCCAGAGTTTTCAACAGTAAAGAGTCCTAATCCAGAAGAAAAGATTGCATTTGAGCTGGCCATGAGAGATGGAAGAGAAACTAATGCAGATATACTAATTGCCACAGACCCAGATGCCGATCGACTTGGCATTGCTGCAAAGAACAAAGATGGCGAGTATGTCCTTTTGACAGGAAATCAGACAGGTGCGCTGCTGCTTCACTACATACTTTCTCAGAAGAAAGAGAAGAATACACTGCCTGACAATGGCATTATGCTAAAAACGATCGTGACATCTGAATTTGGACGCAGGGTTGCCTCATCATTTGGTGTAGAAACCATCGATGTTTTGACAGGATTTAAGTTTATTGCAGAAAAAATCAAGGAATATGAGGAGACGGGTGAATACAGTTTCCTGTTTGGGTATGAGGAAAGCTATGGCTATCTTATCGGCGACTTTGCAAGGGATAAAGATGCTATCCAGGCATCTTTGCTTGCTGCGGAAATGGCTGCTTTTTATAAAAAGAAGGACATGTCCCTTTATGATGCATTGCTTAGCTTATTTGACGAATATGGCTATTTTCTTGAAGGGTTAAAATCAATGACTCTAAAAGGAATTGAAGGAGCAGAAAAAATCCAGCAGACCCTGGCATCCTTCCGTGCCAATCCGATAAAAGACCTTAAAGGAATGAAGGTCCAGGCTATTGAAGATTACTTAACAGGAATCAGAACGGAAGCAGATGGAATGGAGAAAGTAATCGACCTGCCGAAGTCCAATGTTATTAAGTATTTCTTCGAAGATGGGACTTGGATCTGCCTAAGGCCATCAGGCACAGAACCGAAGATAAAATTCTATTTTGGAATCAGCGCCTCTACATTGGCCAGCAGCAAGGAAAAACTGGAATCTGTCCAAAGTGAATTTATGCAAATCGTTGAAGAAAGAATGGGCAGTTCGGTAATACAATAGCGTTAAACATCCAGAAGGTGATTAGCCAGAAAGGAAGATTCGATGTTAAAGGGACAAGCGGCAATTGTAACAGGTGCATCAAGAGGGATCGGCAAGGAAATTGCTGTTAAACTGGCCCAGCAGGGCATGAAGCTTACCCTGATTGGAAGGTCAGAGGAAATTCATCAATCTGCTGAAGATCTCAAAAAAATGGGATTTGCAGATGTACTGCCCATTCAGGCGGATATTTCGGATGAATCCGAAGTAAAAGATGCGGTTGAAAAAACTCTTCAGAAGTACAAACAGCTTGATCTTCTGGTGAATAATGCAGGGGTGGGATTTTTTAAGCAGGTTGATGAAACAACACTGGACGAGTGGAAAAAGGTCTTTGAAGTAAATGTGCAGGGAGTTTTCCTCGGAAGCAAGGCAGTACTGCCGCACATGAAAGAGTGCAAATCCGGCACAATCATTACGATTTCTTCTGACGTAGCCAGATACACCATCCCCAATGGATCAGCTTATACAGCTACGAAATATGCAGTGCAGGGCTTTTCAGGGTCTTTAGCTCAGGAAGTCAGAGAATACGGCATCCGCGTCGGAACCATTAATCCCGGCATGGTAGATACGTTTTTTGCAGAGTCTAAGCAGGGGCTTGAAGAGAAAAGAGATTGGCTGAAGGTTGAAGATATCGCCAATGCTGTTGTTTACATGGCATCTGCGCCGAAGCACATGATGATAGACGAAATCGTTCTTCATCCATTTGTTCAAAACTATCCAATTGCATAATCGATTTCACCGAAGAGGCCTGCTCTTCGGTGTTTTTTCTGTATACAACTTTGGTCGGAGTCCGCTTCCTCCCAAATGCCAAGGAAGAAAGGGAAAAAAAGTTATATAATGAGAGTACATAATATGACAGTTCCAAGGGGGATAAGGGTGTTAGGGGAAAAAAGGCAATCTGAAATCAAAATATTAAAAGAAATAGCAGAAATATTGAATGAAGGAACGGAAATTGATTCCCTTCTTAAAGAGGTTCTGCAAAAATTGCTTCATATTACCGGCCTTGAAACGGGATGGGTATTTTTAATTGATAGCCAAGGGGCGTTCCGCCTGGCAGCAGAAGAAAAACTGCCCCCTGCCCTTGCCGCGGATAACTGCAAACCAATGTGCAATGGAGACTGCTGGTGTATTGACCGCTATAATGACGGCAGATTAAACAAAGCTTCGAACATTATTGAATGCAAAAGAATAGAAGATGCCATTGCTGAGCAAAGAATGGATACCAATGGGCTTACCCATCATGCCTCCGTCCCGCTGAGAGCAGGGAAAGAAAAATTTGGGATCCTTAATATCGGCTCACCTGATAAAACTCATTTTTCACAAGAAGAATTGGCTTTGCTTGAATCTGTGGCTTTTCAGATCGGAACGGCTATAAAACGAATCAAGCTGACACAGCTGGAACAGGAGACGGCTCTTGCTGCGGAAAGAAACAGGCTGGCAAGGGACCTGCATGATTCAGTCAACCAGCTATTGTTCTCCTTAAGCTTAACGGCGAGAGGAGGGGCTGAAATGACTGATAACCCTGAAATTAAAGAGACCTTTTCCTACATGCAGGATCTCGCACAGGAAGCTTTAAGCGAGATGAGGGCACTGATCTGGCAGCTGAAACCCCGAGGGCTGGAAAATGGGATTGTATGTGCTATGCAGTCATACAGCCAAATGCTTGGCCTGAAGCTGAATTCAAAAGTAAAAGGTGTGATCTGTCTGCCTGGAAAAGTTGAAGAGACACTTTGGAGAATTGGCCAGGAAGCACTGGCAAATTGCAAAAAACACTCTGGTGGATCAACGGCAGACTTAGCACTGACAGTGGATGGAAAAACAGTTTCAATGGTGATTTCCGATTGCGGCAGAGGGTTTCATTATAGAGAAAACGATATCCCTTCCCTCGGCCTCAAAAGCATGAAGAAAAGGACGGAAGCACTGAATGGTTTATTTAAATTAAAAACAGAGCCAAACAAAGGAACGAATATTGAAATTATCATTCCTTTGGAAAAGGGAGGGAAATAGATGGCGATCAAGGTTTTAATAGCGGACGATCATCATGTTGTAAGAAGGGGTCTTGTATTTTTTCTGAAAACACAGCCGGAAATAGAAATCATCGGAGAAGCAAAGAACGGCCGTGAAGCTGTAGAGATGATGCAAACGAATCAGCCTGATGTTGTATTAATGGACTTGGATATGCCTGTTATGAATGGTATTGAAGCCACCAGGCAAATTAAAGCGAGCTGCCCTGAAGTGAAAATCATGATACTTACAAGCTTTTCAGATCAGGATCATGTGATTCCGGCAATTGAGGCAGGGGCCTCAGGATATCAGCTGAAGGATATTGAGCCGGATATTCTTGTCCAGGCAATTATCCAGCTGATGAAAGGGGAGAACCAGCTGCATCCAAAAGCCACCTCCCATCTGCTCACACATTTAACGAATAAAAACAGTACAGAAAGACAGCCGCTGGAAGAACTGACAAAAAGAGAACTGGAGGTTCTGCGGGAGATTGCAAAAGGGAAGAGCAATAAAGAAATTGCTTCATCCCTTTATATAACAGAAAAGACAGTCAAGACCCATGTTTCCAACTTATTGTCCAAATTGGAACTTGCGGACAGAACACAGGCAGCACTTTATGCAGTTCGTCATGGTATTGCAGAGTCAAATTAAGAAAAATCATCCTAAAGTTGCAGGAGATATTCACTGAATTAGTCCTAAGATAAGCTTTGTAAAACTCAGCCATACTGACGATGTTTAAAAATGCAAACTTCTATATACTAAGTAGTATAGGAACTAAAAGGAGAGTTTATGATGAAGCTTACAATTATTAATGGAAGCCCGCGATTGAAAGGAAGAACGGGAATAGCGTCTCGTTATATTGCAAGGAAATATAACGCTGAACTGATCGATTTAAGTCTTGGAGAAATTCCTTTATATAATGGTACAGAAGATCAATATCAGCTGCCTGCCGTTAGAAAGCTGCGCCAGCAGATTGCAGACTCTGATGGGGTCGTTCTAGCTTCCCCTGAGTACCACAGTGCCATGAGCGGAGCTCTAAAGAATGCGCTGGATTTTCTCGGAAGTGAGCAATTTGCCCATAAGCCAGTCGGCTTGCTTGTTGTGGCAGGAGGCGGAAAAGGCGGCATCAATGCCCTGAATAATTTAAGAATTGCCGGCAGAGGCGTATATGCCAATGTCATTCCTAAGCAGCTGGTCCTGGATCCGCATTGTTTTGATTATGAAAATGATGGCCTTTATGAGGAACCTGCCCAACTTGTTGAGGGGTTAATGAAAGAACTTCAGGTATATATGAAGGCATATGGCCAGATTAAGCAGGAATTAAAATAATTAATTAAAAAAAACACGGACCAAAAAATCCGTGTTTTATTATTGGTGGAATTCTTTTTTTAAGTTAGTTCATAAAATACAGTGTTTGGCAGCTGTTTTTCCGATAATTCATTGGCATGGTCAATATATCTCAGCAGTGAATATAAATGTTTCTCAATGACAGAATAGTCTTTTTCGAAGTTGTAGGCATGAAGAAAATGTTCGATCTTCTTCGAAAGAAATTGATCATCTGTTCTGACCATCAGGATCAGCAGGTTATCCCATTCTGACCGGTGCGTATAATATAGCGCCCGGTCATAATCCACTTTATTCATTTGTCCTCTCCTCCTCTTTCAGGAGTTGATTATAGTTTATGATGATGCAGAATTTTATTTCGAAGTAAATCTTGGACTTGTTGATTTACAAGGGTTTTCATCATTTACCTGTATATTGGCCACATCCATTTATAAGACAAATACCATACATAAAATTGATGACTGGGACAAAAATATAATTAACGACACATGCTTTGGAGGATATATGAAAAAGTATTTATCGATGTTTATGCTGGTTTGTTTATTAGCCGGGGGAGGCTCACTGGCAGGAGCTGTCCAAAAACCGGATTATGAAAAGTATGGGAGAATTGCCATCGCAGTTGTGAAAGAAGACTATCCTGGAGAAGAAGTGGTGGATTATCAGTATGGAGGAAGGCAAAAAGTTACTGAAACAGATGTAACAGACACCTTCACTTTTACTGTAAAGGAAGATGGGAAGCCTGTAACCGTGCTGGTTAGGGTCACACATAACCTTAAGGATAACAAAGCGGTAAGCCTATCTGTAGAGAGAAAAACGCAGTAAGCTCCTTCGGGAGCTTTTTTCATTGTATTTGGCAAACAAACTCCTTATTTAAAATAATGATAAAAAAATATTTTTCTGATACTCTTGGGTTATGAATAAAACCGTCAAATATAGGGAGTGAGTTTTTTGAAGGAATCAATTCTTGTTGCGGAAGATGAAGCTAAAATTGCGAGGCTTCTGGAAATTGAACTTGAATTCGAGGGCTATCAAGTGACAAAGGCAATGGATGGCTATCAGGCAATGGAGTTATACCGGACTGGAAGATGGGACTTAATTATTCTGGATATTATGCTTCCTGGGTTTAGCGGGATAGAAATTCTGCGAAGAATTCGCAGCAAGGATAAACAAACCCCCATTTTGCTCCTGACGGCTAAAAGCTCAGTGGAAGATAAAGTATCGGGTTTAGACTTGGGTGCCAATGATTACATAACAAAACCTTTCCAGATTGAAGAGCTGCTTGCCAGGATACGGGCTGCACTAAGAATAAAGTCAGCAGGTACAGAGGAACCTGCAGTTCATGACTGTCTGGAAGTGTCAGATTTAAAGCTTAATGAAAAAACAAGAGAAGTCAGCCGGGGAGATAAGGCCATAGAACTCACCCCAAGAGAATTTGATTTGCTTGTTTATTTAATGACAAATAAAAGACAGGTCCTGAACAGGGAACAGATTTTGGAGGCCGTTTGGGGATATGACTTTTTGGGGGACACAAATGTAGTTGATGTTTATATCAGGTATTTGCGCAAGAAAATAGACATGCCTGAGAGGCCAGCTCTTATTCACACAATTCGCGGAGTAGGGTATGTATTAAAGGAGACGAAATGAATCTTCGGAAGAAAATATATTTGTATACAACCGTTCTCTTTGCAGTACTTCTGCTTATCATGAATATCGCTGTGTATGCTGTTTTCAGCAAATTAATATATGAAAATGAGCAGGCATCCATTTCAAATGAAATGGCTAATATTACAAAGATTGCGCAAAGATCAATCGGGAATGTTCCAGAAGATGATTTGCTTAGAGCTTTTGTTCCGTCAAGCGGAATGGTGAGACTGGTTCAGCCAGATAAAAAGGCAGTAACCTCCGCATCCTCCGATGAAAAGGCGCTCAGTAAAATACCTGCAGAGTATATCAGCAGTGAATTGATAAAAACAATGGAGATTGATAAGAAGGTCTATATGTTTGCGTCTGCACCTGTGATCCTTCCAGATGGTGAAATAGGGAGCTTTCAGCTGGCCAGAAGCATGGAAAGTGCAGAAAATATATTAAGGACTCTGCGCTTCGTTCTGGGGATTGTCACAGTCCTGGCAATGATTCCAGTTCTAATTTCCAGCGCTATCCTCAGTAAGTTTATTACAAGGCCAGTTGCGACAATGACAACCACCATGAAAGAAATTAGAAAAAGCGGCCAATTCAAGCGTCTTGAACTGGAGGGGAAATCCCAGGATGAGCTGCATCAAATGGGTGAAACCTTCAACCATATGATAGATCTTCTTGAATCCAATTATGAAAAGCAAAAACTTTTTATATCAAATGCTTCCCATGAATTAAAAACCCCATTAACTGTTATTGAGAGTTATTCAAGCCTGCTTAAGAGAAGGGGATTGAAAGAACCTGAATTATTTAATGAATCAATAGAAGCCATTCATTCAGAGGCATTAAGAATGAAGGAAATGACAGAACAGCTTCTTTTGCTTGCACGGCATGATGATCAGTGGATGCTCGATTTGAAGATGATAGATCTTAACCGTTTTTTAACCCAGGTCATCCGGACTTATGGAGATGCTTTTAAAAGGACTATACAGTTGGAATCCAGTTTGGCTGGAAATACCTTTATTCAAACGGATGAAAATAAATTAAAGCAGCTTCTGTTTATTTTTCTGGATAATGCCAGGAAATACAGTGATGATATCATAAGGGTTACTATCGGGACAGAGAAAAGTAAGGTTTATATCCGGATTGAAGATCGCGGCATGGGTATTCCTCAGAAGGATCTGCCAAGAGTGTTTGACCGTTTTTACCGGGTAGATGAGGCAAGAAACAGAAAAACAGGAGGATCGGGACTGGGACTGTCCCTTGCCAAAGAAATCGCCGATGCTCTTGGGGTTGAGATCAGGCTCGAAAGTACTGAAGGATTGGGAACTGCAGCATCCATAAGAATTAAAATATCTTAACCATTCTCATCATTTTCTCATTTTATTATCAGATAATAGAGAAATAAGCCAAGTGGAGAGGTGTAAGGAAATGAAGCATAAACTTATAATAATTTCAGCTTCGGGGCTTCTGCTGGCTGCGCTCCTTGTATTTGCTGTAATACAATTCACAAATGTCTCGGCTTCAGAATCAATTACTGAAAGTGAAGCCATGGAGATAATAAAAGACCGGTATCAGGGTGAAATTCTGAATTTGAAAAAAGTGAACAGCACTTATTTGATTGAAATGAAAAGAGGCAAAGGGTTCTATCAAATAAAGCTGAGTGAAAACGGAGGAGAAATTCTTTCTTTTGAAAAAAAAGATCAAATTTCTAATGGTGAACAGAAGCAGCTTAATGAAGAAAAAATAAAGGAAATTATTCAGGCAGAAGAATCTGGTGAATTACTCTCCATTAAAAAAGTGACTCATAAAGAAATATCAGCCTTCGAGGCAATCGTTCAGAAAGATGAAGAGAAGATTAAGATTACTGTTGATGCTCTGAATGGAGAAGTTTTATCCCGTGCTGCTGAGGAAACAAAGGTCCCTGTAAAAAATCTAACCGAAGAGGAAGCTGTCCAAATTGCTCTAAAAAATGAACCTGGGGAAGTGGATGATATCAGCTTTGGAGAAACAGACAAGGGACCTTCTTATCTTGTTGAGATAGAAAAGGATGATGGCAGGGAGGCAGCTGTCGAGATCCATGCTATTACAGGAGAAGTGTTGTCGGTTACCTGGGATGATTAATCCCTTTCTCATCAAATTTTAATTTTCTTATCCTTTTTCTCTCATTTTCACCGGTTATATTGAACATGTAGAAAAGAAAAAGGAGGAAAAATAAAATGAACAAAAAATTTGCAGTTATTTCTTTGACAGGAGCCTTATTGCTGGGAGGTGCTGTTGCAGCAGGTGCAGCAGATACGAATGGAAAAGGAAGCACTGGGAGTAAAAAAGAAGCTGCACAGGATATGATTACTGTTGAAGAAGCGAAAAAGATTGCTCTTTCTGAAGCAGAGGGAAGAGTAGAGAGCATTGAATTGGAAAGAGCAAATGGCAAACAGTATTATGAAATTGATATTGAGAACGGGAAAGAAGATTTCGATATTAAAGTTCACGCCTTAGATGGTGAAGTCATTTCAATTAATAAAGAGCGAAACGACGATGATGACGATGATCAGTCTGAAAAAGAGGTAAATCGGGAAAATGTAATCTCCGAACAAAAGGCTATTGAAATAGCTGAAAAAGAAGTTAATGGAACGATGAAAGAAATTGAAATAGATGAAGACGATGGACAAATCCTATATGAAGTTGAACTGCAAACAAATAAAGGCGAAGCAGATGTTGATATTGATGCTGAAACAGGAAAAGTATTAAAAGCCGAATTTGATGAGTAAATCCAAATGAAAAGCGGGGCGAAATGCTCCGCTTTTTGATGTAATTTGTTACAAGCTTATGAAGAGACTACTCATCAATCCTCTTGTTGGTTCATAGATTATGGTAAGGACTAAAAGGGGGAGTGGCAATGCGAGAAGAAGAAAATAAGTCATTGGAATATGCCATTCAGGAAATTACTGAAATTGCAAATGGGTTTGGCCTGGACTATTACCCAATGAGGTATGAAATTTGTCCTGCAGAAATCATTTATACATTCGGCGCTTATGGCATGCCGACCAGGTTTTCGCATTGGAGCTTTGGAAAACAGTTTCATAAAATGAAGCTGCATTATGATTTAGGATTATCAAAAATTTATGAGCTTGTAATCAATTCGGATCCTTGCTACGCGTTTCTGCTCGATTCCAATGCCCTTATTCAAAACAAATTAATTGTGGCGCATGTTTTAGCACACTGCGATTTCTTTAAAAATAATGTCCGTTTTCAAAACACAAAGAGGGACATGGTAGAGAGCATGGCTGCCACCGCCGAAAGAATCAGGCAATATGAAATTGAGTTTGGGAAGAAGGAAGTGGAAACTTTCCTGGATGCAGTGCTGGCAATTGAAGAACATATTGATCCGTCTCTTATGAGACCTAAGCTCGCCTGGAGTACGGAAGATGAATATGAAAGCAGCGGTGATACGGCAGCGCCTAGCCCTTATGATGATTTATGGGGTTTGGATGAAAGGAACAAAAAGCATGAGCCAAAGAAGAAGAAAAAGAAATTCCCTCCAAAACCCGAAAAGGATTTACTATTATTTATTGAAAGCTACAGCAGGGAGCTAACCGACTGGCAGCGGGATATTTTAACTATGATGCGGGAAGAAATGCTCTATTTTTGGCCGCAGCTCGAAACAAAAATCATGAATGAGGGATGGGCTTCCTATTGGCATCAGCGTATTTTAAGGGAAATGGATTTGACATCTGCAGAAGCGCTTGAATTTGCCAAATTGAATGCCGGAGTGGTTCAGCCGTCCAGAACCGGAATCAATCCATATTATCTGGGCCTGAAAATTTTTGAAGATATTGAAGAGAGGTATAACAACCCGACGGAGGAAATGAAGAGGCGCGGTGCAGTTCCAGGTTCAGGCAGGGAAAAAATGTTTGAGGTGCGTGAAATCGAATCCGATATTTCTTTTTTGAGAAATTATTTAACAAAAGACCTTGTCATGAGAGAAGATATGTACCTTTTTCAAAAGCAGGGAAAGGATTATAAAATTGTTGATAAACAGTGGGAGCATGTTCGGGATCAGCTTGTCAGCATGCGTGTAAATGGAGGATTCCCGTATTTGACGGTTAATGACGGCGATTATATGAAGAATGGAGAGCTTTACCTCAAGCATTGGTTTGAAGGAGTGGAGCTTGATCTTAAATATCTTGAAAAAGTACTCCCATACGTATACCAGCTTTGGGGAAGAGGAGTTCATATGGAAACCATGGTTGAAGGAAAAAATATGCTTTTCACTTACGACGGGAAGAGCATTCATAGAAAATACTTATAACAATGGAGGACGAACCACATCTGAAGTGGTTCGTCTTTTTCAGGTTGAGCAATAAAAAGAGGTTTATTAAAAAATGGACAGGATATAAACTAAATACTTTCTTCCTAAGGAGTATTGCAGTAATATTAACGTGTACAGGCGGGGGTATTGGAATAGGTTATTTAATGACTTACCAGTTACTGATATAGCTTGAATCCATTTATAAACTAAAGAAAGGATGGTAATCTTGAAAATTACAGATTCAGCTCGTGACCTATTGAAGCAAGTGTTTCAAGAGAAAGATACGGGTGGCATTAGAGTTTATTTCGCAGGCTTTGGCTGAGGAGGCCCACAAATTGGACTGGCTCTGGATGAGCCGGAAGCAGACGATATAATCGAGACAATCAATGAAATTCAAGTTGCATTTGACCCGGAGATCAAGCAGCATACAGAAAGTATGATTCTGGACCATGATCAGGAAAATGAAAGACTAGTCTTATTAGGCAACGAAAGTGATTGCTGTTAAGACAGTGATTAAAAACACCCGTTTGGGTGTTTTTTTTTGACAATAAGATTGGATCAAGTTATTGACATAATACCATATAGGGTATATTATATGAACTGTAATTGAATGAATAATGCAGAGGAGATTATGATGCTGCTGATTTTCTTTACACAATAAAAAACTATATTTTTTTGATTATATAAATACCCATTGGGGTAAGAGGGGGAGAAGAATGGATAAGAAGAAAACAACAATTGTTCTATTTAGCGGAGATTATGACAAGGTGATGGCAGCTTATATCATTGCCAACGGAGCAGCTGCTTATGACCATGAGGTAACAATCTTTCACACTTTTTGGGGACTGAATGCTCTAAGGAAAGATGAGTCTATTCAAGTGAAAAAATCATTTATGGAAAAAATGTTTGGAAAAATGATGCCTAGAGGTCCTGAAAAAATGGGTCTTTCAAAAATGAATATGGCTGGCATGGGTCCTAAAATGATTAAAGATATTATGAAAAAGCACAACACGATGCCAGTAAAGGATTTGATTGAAATGGCAAAAGAGCAGGATATAAAGCTGGTAGCCTGTCAGATGACAGTTGATCTTCTGGGCTTTAAACCAGATGAAATTATTGATGGCGTTGAATATGCTGGTGTAGCAGCCTACTTGGCTGATGCAGAAGATGGAAATGTAAACTTATTCATCTAAACCAAATTTTTATAATAGGGGGATTTCTAAATGAAAACATTAAAAGCAAACTTTACGGTAGATGCAAAAGGCCTTGCTTGTCCAATGCCAATTGTAAGAACAAAAAAAGCAATAAATAATATAAATCCCGGTGAAGTACTTGGGGTGCTTGCAACGGATAAAGGTTCAAAGGCAGACATTCAGGCCTGGTCAAAAAGTTCAGGACATCAATATCTTGGAACAATTGAAGAAGGTGATGTGCTTATGCACTATATCCGCAAAGCAAGTGAAAATGAAGAGCGAGAAGCAGCAAATTTTGAGACTATTGCCTCTAACGAAGATCTTCAAAAAGAACTTGAATCAAATTCAGAGATTGACGTTCTTGATGTAAGGGAACCGGCTGAATTTGCATTTGAACATATTCCAAACGCTGTTTCTATCCCTTTTGGTGAACTTGAAGAACGAATGGGAGAGCTGAATAAAGATAAAAAGATTTATGTAGTATGCCGTACAGGCAGCCGAAGTGGTATGGCTTCACAGGCATTAAGCGATAAAGGCTTCACCCGCATAATTAATGTAGTGCCGGGCATGTCTGGTTGGAATGGACCGACAGAAACTAAAGTGAACTAAAAAATTTTAAAAGAAAGTATACAGTAGGGGGTATAAAACTATGAAAGCAATGACAGCTAAAGAAGTAACAAAAAAAGTTATTGAAAATGAAGAGCTATTTATACTGGATGTGCGCAATGAAAGTGACTTTAATGATTGGAAGATTGAAGGAAAAACCTTTGAATACTTGAATGTTCCCTACTTCGATCTTCTTGATGGAGTAGAGTCAATTCTGGATAAAATTCCAGCTGATAAAGAACTTTTAATCGTTTGTGCAAAAGAAGGATCTTCTGTCATGATTGCAGAAATGCTTGAAGAAGCTGGACGAGAGGCTTCTTACCTGAAGGGCGGAATGAAAGCATGGAGCGAACACCTTGAGCCTGTTAAGGTAGGAGACTTGAAGGACGGGGGCGAAATGTACCAATTTGTCCGCATTGGTAAAGGATGTTTATCATATATGGTTATTTCTAATGGGGAAGCAGCGATTGTCGATGCAACAAGAATGACAGACGTATTTACTGATTTTGCTGCTGAAAAGAATGCAGAGATCAAGCATGTATTTGATACACATCTGCATGCTGACCATATCTCAGGCGGAAGAAAAATTGCTGAAAAAACAGGTGCTTCATACTGGCTTCCTCCCAAGGATGCTGAAGAAGTAACATTTGATTACAAAAGCCTTGAAGATGAAAGTGAAGTAATGATTGGTTCTACTAAGATCAGCATTCAAGCTGTTTATTCACCAGGCCATACAATTGGATCCACATCATTTGTGGTAGATGATCAATACCTTCTATCAGGAGATATTCTATTCATCGATTCAATTGGCCGACCTGACCTTGCAGGAAAAGCCGGTGCCTGGGCTGGCGATTTAAGGGAAACACTTTATAAGCGATATAAGGAGCTATCAAGTGAATTAGCTGTTATGCCTGCACACTTCATGATCATTGATGAGTTAAATGAAGATGGCAGTGTTTCTGAGAAACTTGGCACATTATTTGCTGAGAATCATGGATTAAAAATTGATGACGAAGGAGAGTTCAGAAAATTAGTTTCTGAGAACCTTCCTCCTCAGCCAAATGCTTATCAGGAAATCCGTGAAACAAATATGGGGAAAATCAACCCGGATGAAGAAAAACAGAGAGAGATGGAAATTGGTCCTAACCGCTGTGCTGTAAGATAATCATCTGATTTCATATAACGTTAAATTAGATAATTTTAAACAATGGAGGAATGGAAACATGAACGCAGCAAAAGTGCTGGATGCAAAAGGCTTAGCTTGTCCAATGCCAATCGTAAAAACAAAGAAAGCAATAGGGGAAATCGAATCAGGCCAGGTGCTTGAAGTTCATACAACCGACAAAGGTGCAGTTAAAGACTTGGCTGCCTGGACAGAGTCAACAGGACATGAGCTATTAAAACATGAGGATGACAGCGGAACTTTAAAGTTCTGGATAAAAAAAGGCTAATCTATTGAAAGGTAAAGGGGGGGCTGCTCCCTTTTATCGCTAAAAGGAGGAGATAGCCACATGGATTTGACCTTTTTATTCGTTATATTTTTAATTGGTTTTATCGGGTCTTACATTTCCGGTATGGTAGGAATTGGAGGCTCAATCATTAAATATCCTATGCTCTTATACATTCCGCCATTATTTGGATTAGCTGCTTTTTCTGCTCACGAAGTATCCGGAATCAGTGCAGTACAGGTGTTTTTTGCAACAATCGGGGGTGTCTGGGCTTACAGAAAAGGCGGATACCTGAATAAACCACTTATTATTTATATGGGTTCAGCAATACTAATCGGAAGTTTAATCGGAAGCTACGGTTCAAGGTTTATGACTGAAGGCGGCATCAATCTTGTATATGGGGTATTGGCTTTAATAGCGGCAGTCATGATGTTCGTGCCGAAAAAGGGCTTGGATGATATACCCTTGGATCAAGTAAAGTTCAATAAATGGCTTGCAGCCTTCTTTGCTTTGATCGTCGGCATCGGAGCTGGAATCGTAGGTGCAGCAGGTGCATTTTTACTTGTTCCTATTATGCTGGTTGTATTGAAGATCCCTACAAGGATGACGATTGCGACATCACTGGCCATTACATTTATTTCATCGATTGGATCTACAGCTGGCAAATTGGCAACCGGACAGGTGGACTATATTCCTGCTGCCATAATGATCATTGCCAGCTTAATTGCTTCACCATTAGGAGCAGCTGCAGGAAAGAGAGTGAATACAAAAATCCTCCAAGTCATATTGTCTGTTTTAATTCTGGCAACATCAATCAAAATTTGGATGGATATTTTATAATTAAGAGGGAGGGGGCAGCGGGTGCTGTTCCCTTTTAATTTTAACCTCTTTGATATTTATCGTATTGCTAACATATTTATTTGTTATTTGATTTTACTGCCGCATCCAGCCGGTTTAGCAACAAAGGATATTACTTAAGAGAGGTTTTCATAAGACCATTACAACCATTCTTAGTGAATGGCTTTCTTTTTAAATCTGCCGCCTCTGACTTCAGCAATATCAGCTACTGCTAAAAAAGCACTCGGATCTATTTCTTCGACAATTGATTTTAACTTTGCTTCTTCAAGTCTGGTTATGACACAAAAAATTACTTTTTTGTCATCCCCAGTGTATGCACCTTCCCCATTTAAGTAGGTAACGCCTCGTCCAAGCCGGGCAAGAATCGCTTCGCCGATTATCTTGTGCTGTTCGCTGATAATCCAGGCGGATTTGGATTCATCCAGCCCGCTGATGACAACATCAATAGTCTTGAAAGCAATGAAATAGGCAAGGATTGAATACATGGCACGGTCCCAGCCGAAAACAAAGCCTGCAGTAGCAAAAATGAAGACATTGAAAAACATAATAATTTCCCCGACAGAGAACGGTAGTTTTTTATTTACCAGAATGGCCAGAATCTCTGTTCCATCTAAAGATCCCCCATATCTGATCACCATTCCGACCCCGAAGCCAAGAACAATACCGCCAAATACTGTAGCTAACAGCAAGTCCTCTGTAAATACGGGAACATCATGCAAGAGGAGGGTAGTGGCTGATAATACCGCAATGCCCAGCAATGTAGACAAAGCAAAGGTTTTCCCTATTTGTTTGTATCCTATGTAAAAAAATGGGATATTTAAGATGAAAATAAACCAGCCGAGTTTCCAGCCGGACATGTGGGAGAGGATAATGGAGATTCCTACTATTCCGCCATCCAGAATTTTATTGGGCACTAGGAATTCTTCGATTCCGACCCCCATAAGTATGGCTCCAAGTATGATGAAGAAAATTCTTTTTGCAAGCTTGCCTTTAGTCAACCCTTTATGTACATTTGCTCCAACAGCAGTCTCAAGTGAAACGTTCATAAATGACCCCCATTTAAATTGATGAAAAATCTGTCAAACTGAACGAGCATCTTTAATGAGCTAATAACATAATATGATAGCTTGTGCCAATTTAGCTCAAATTAATTATTCGATAAGTTTGATAAAAACTATATCTAATTATAACATTTCTTATATTAAATGAGGGGTATCGAGTTCATAATGATAAGTTGTGAGCCCTTATTAGGATAATTTCCGTTCCGTGGAAAGGTATCTTTTTTATTTATCTATCAAAATGGAATGAATATTTTATTAAAATACGATTAGCTCAAAGGTCTTAGGGGAAATAAACACATACAAGCTATAAGCGATTAAGGGAGGAGTAGTAAAATGCATAAGGTTATTCAATTTGGCAAGAAGCTCGGAAAGGAATTTAAGAAAGATCGGGCAACCGGGCTTGCAGCCGAACAAGCATATTATTATATGCTCTCCATTTTTCCTTTGTTAATTCTGCTTATCTCTATTGTTCCATATCTTTCACTGGATCCTCAAAAAGCATTATCATACTTGCAGAGTGTAATGCCGTCAGATTCATTTAATGTTATTGAAGATAATGTAGTGGATATCATTACGAAGCCGAACGGCGGTCTGCTGACGTTCGGTATCATAGGTACTTTATGGTCCGCTTCTAATGGAATGCAGGCATTCATAAGAGCCATGAATGACGCCTTTGATGTGGAGGAAACGAGGTCATTTATAAAATCAAGACTAATATCCATAGGTTTGACTCTTGGTTTGCTCGCAGCATTCATCATTGCTATGGTTCTTCCCGTTTTCGGGAAAGTCATCATGAACTTTGTTGAGAATTTTATTAATATACCTGATGGGATGCAGATACTGATCAATATATTGAGATGGGCCATTGCTTTTGTAATCATGGTTACAGTTCTGGCTATTCTTTATAAGGTGGCACCAAATAAACATTTTCCTTTCAAACAGGTCTTGCCAGGCGCCATAGCCGCAACGGTTATGTGGCAGCTTATATCATTTGGCTTGTCATTTTATGTAAGCAATTTTGGGAATTATTCCGCCACATACGGAAGCCTTGGCGGAGTCATTGTATTGATGCTATGGTTCTTTTTAACCGGACTTGCCCTTGTTATTGGCGGGGAAATCAGTGCCCTCTATCACAGAAATAATACACTCAAGCCGGGCCGAGGAAAGAAAGATGACAAAGAAAATTCCAAGGTGCAAACAGATGCAGAAGCCTATCGTACACTTTCAATAAAATAGGACAAAATAAAACGAGGGCTCAGCCCTCGTTTTATTTAATTTGGTGGATAAAAGGTATTTTGATGTTCCACCATTTCTTTATTTTCTTCGGTGTTTCTTTTACAGCGGATATCGTATTATTAAAGGTCTGTTTCTTATAATTGATATCTCTTTGAATTTCTTTCTGGGTTGTTGTCAGTTCGTCAATCCCATTTTTTAATTGATCTGCTTTTAGCTGCATAACAGTGCTTATAGCTGTCAGTTTCTTAATTGCCGGTTTGGCATCCTTGTATGCTTTAAAAGCATAGATGCCCAGAAAGATCAGGGACGCTGCAATAAGAATCAAGCTTGCATATACAATGAACATTGTGACCTGCCTCCTCATGCTGGTTTTTTAGAAAATTTTCGAACTGCAATTACTGCTAGTCCCGCCGCCTCTCCCCTCGAGGTGTCGGGGTAACCAAGGCGCCTATGTTTTCCTTATTGTTTACCCATTACAAAAAAAAATTAACATAAACCCCTGTAACCAACTTTAAGATAAAGGGGAATACTCAGAATAAATTAAAGAATTGACCATCATATTTGAGTTTGCTAGAATTGTTTTCATTATATTAATATATAATTTTATTGGGCAGGACATTGATCATTGAGGTGCTGCGGCAATAGATTTTACCTGTATATGTTCAGAGATAGGGTCTGAGCGTTTCTACCGGGCTGCCGTAAATAGCTTGACTACAGGGGATATAGCTTGTTCGAATCGGCATGCTATTTTCTTCTGTTTCTTATGGCAGCTTCGCATATTGCGGAGCTTTTTTTATTGGTTACTAAATAAGGAGGGAATGACATGTCATCTTTTTTCCGGTTTCGTGAAAGAGAAACATCATACAAACAGGAAACAATCGCAGGTTTAACGACATTTTTATCAATGGCATATATATTAATTGTAAATCCAATTATACTTAGCCAGGCTGGAATGGATAAAGGAGCTGTCTTTACGGCTACGGCGCTGTCGGCAATTATTGGCTCTTTATTAATTGGCTTGCTGTCCAATTATCCAATTGGGATTGCACCAAGCATGGGACTCAATTCTTTCTTCACTTTTTCTGTCTGCATCGGGATGGGCATTCCATGGCAAACGGCTTTAACTGGTGTATTTGTTTCAGGGATTTTATTTGTGATTTTAAGCTTATTAAAAATACGGGAAAAAATTATTAACGTTATACCCAAGGATTTAAAGCATGCAATAGCAGGCGGGATTGGCTTTTTTATTGCTTTTATCGGATTGAAAAATGCCGGTTTGATTGTAGGAAATGAGGCGACATTTGTTGCAATTGGCGATTTTAAATCCCCAGTCACGCTGCTGGCAGTTTTCTGTTTTATCCTAACAATCGTGTTAATGGTAAGGGGAGTTAAAGGTGCCATTTTTTATGGTATGGTCATTTCAGCTGTTGCTGGAATGTTAATTGGCCTTATTGATAAACCGGAAAAAATTGTGGGGGCCATTCCGAGCCTTGAACCGACATTTGGTGAAGTTTTTCAGAATATTGATCAAATCTTTACCCCGGAAATGCTGGCAGTCATATTCACTTTCTTATTTGTTGCCTTTTTTGATACGGCTGGAGCCTTAATCGCCATTGCAAGTCAGGCGGGATTGATGAAGAATAATGAAATCCCTAATGCGGGAAAAGCGCTTCTGGCAGATTCGAGTGCTACTGTAGTCGGTTCTGTGCTTGGAACTTCTACAACTGCCTCCATGATTGAGTCCAGTTCAGGGATTGCGGCCGGAGGAAGGACAGGCTTTACTTCTGTTATCATCTCTGCGTGCTTCGCTATTGCATTATTCTTTTCTCCATTACTCGGTGTCATTACGGCCGAAGTTACGTCTCCGGCACTTATCATTGTCGGAGCACTGATGGCTATGGAAGTGAAACATATCGATTGGGGAAAACTGGAAATAGCTATTCCGGCATTTGTAACCATCTTAATGATGCCGCTGACTTTCAGTGTAGCAACTGGGATTGCACTCGGCTTCATCTTATACCCAATCACAATGCTGGCATTGAAAAGGCCAAAAGAAATTCATCCAATAATGTATGGACTATGTATTGCATTTATGGGGTATTTTGTTTATCTTGCATAAGGAAGAGGGCTGCCTGTATACTCAGGCAGCCTTTTTGTGAATCCTATAATTGCTTTGAAGAAATGGCTTTTCTATATTATAAAATGTTTGACGCCACTCTTTTAGTCTAAATAAAAAGGAAACAACAAAAAATCATTGAACAATAAGCCGATGTCATACATAATATATATATGAGCATATATTCATATAAAGGGGTGGAACGAATGGGACACAGTCATGGTCATGGACATGGGCATTCACATGATCACCATCACACAGGCAATAAAAAGGCTTTAATGTGGGCATTTATTTTGATTGCTTCATTTATGATTGTAGAAGTAATTGGAGGAATATGGACTAACAGCCTTGCGCTGCTATCGGATGCCGGACACATGCTGAGTGATGCAGCTGCGCTTGGCTTAAGTTTTCTGGCAATCAAAATAGGGGAAAAAAAGGCGACAAATTCAAAAACATTTGGCTATAAACGATTTGAAATTATTGCTGCTTCAATTAATGGAATTACACTGCTGCTGATTTCTCTCTATATTTTCTATGAAGCCTACCACCGCATTCTAGAGCCGCCGGCTGTTCAAAGCATGGGGATGCTGGTGATTTCATCAATCGGACTGCTCGTAAATATCGCAGCGGCATTTATTTTAATGAGTGGGGATAAGGACCACAACTTAAATGTTCGGAGCGCTTTTCTGCATGTTCTTGGTGACTTGCTTGGTTCTGTTGGAGCTATAACAGCTGCGCTTCTAATTTATTTCTTCGGCTGGGGTATTGCGGACCCGATTGCCAGTGTAATGGTAGCACTTCTCATCCTTATAAGCGGATGGAGGGTGGTAAAAGAGTCTTTTCATATTTTAATGGAAGGGACACCTTCTCACCTGAACCCTGAGGATATTAGAAGGAAACTCCTTGGCCTTGCACATGTAAAAGATGTTCATGATCTTCATATCTGGACGATTACTTCTGGTTTCCCTTCTCTTAGCTGCCATCTTGTGATTGAACATGACGGCGGTCACGATGCAGTACTTCATGCGGCGCAATCGGTACTTCATGATGAATATGGCATTGAGCATAGTACAATTCAAGTGGAAGGAGAAAGAAAAGGCTGCCCCGGCCATAATGAGAGCTGCAATTAATAGGGTCCAAAGTTCATGAATGCTGGCTATGTTCGATTGCCTGGTTCAATAAACTAATGACGTGTTCATCATCATGGCTGTAGAAAAGAGTGGTTCCTTCACGGCGGAATTTTACCAGCCGCAGGTTTTTCAAAAAGCGCAGCTGGTGAGAAACCGTAGACTGAAGCAGTGATAAATTTTCGGCAATCTCATTTACCGAATACTCTCCGTGAAATAATAAATGAAGAATTCTAAGCCTGGTTGGATCTGATAATGCTTTGAATGTCTGGGAAACCATGAATAAGGTTTCTTCATCCAGATCGGCTGGGTACGGCGCGTTTTCTTCGGTCATTTTGTTCACCTCTGCCTTCCATTATAATTCTGTTCTAAAAAAAACGAAACCGCAGAGGTGTGCCCTTTGCGGTTTTAACATATTATTTTTTCTTTCTCACTTCCTGGTGAATTTCATCAACCAGTTTTTTCATTTCTGTATGGATTTGTTCTTTTTCCAGGTTCAGTTCCTTTTTTATTTCAGGCATTGATTTTCCTTGTTCCTTCATTTGAATTATTTCGCCAAGATCCTTATTTGCCGCCTTTGCCATGGCTGCACCTGAAATAAGATAACGAAGAGGGATTCCTTTGTCAAGGTACCCCTGCAGTACTTGAGGAGACTTTCCGGAATACTCGGAGACCTTTTGCAGAACAACTTGTTTATTGGTTTCAAGGAACTTATCCATGTGATGCTGATGCTTTTTTATTTTCTCTAAATCCACTCCATACTGTTGTGCTGTTTTTTCCCAGGAAGAGTTACTTTTTTTATAAAATGCCAAAACGTCCCCAACCTGTTTATTTGAAAATTTTGCAATGTGGGCAGCTATGAAGATTTCCTTTTTGGTGAATCCTTGTTTCAGAAGGGACTTCATTAAGGATTCATCAATCATTCGGTGATGGTGTTCATGTTTCTGCTCTTGTGCCGGTGATTGTCCCTTTGGTGCTGTTTCGGCGTTAACGGATAAAGCGGCCCCCGTTAGTAAAATGCAAAAAGACAATACTAATTGTAATTTTTTATTCATGCTGCACTGCACTCCTTTCAAAATTATAATTCGTATATAGCATTTCCCAAGATATAGCGAAAGCATTAATAAATTTGGCTATCTTTTTCAAGAAAACGTTAAGGACAGAGATATTCATTGAAAAAAAACACTCATTTCGATTACATTAAGAAAAGAAGACTGTTCGGGGACGGTGATGAGAAAATGAAAATTCTTGTTGTGGAAGATAATGAAAGTGTCTGTTCAATGCTGGAAATGTTCTTTATGAAAGAAGGGTACCATGGTGTCTTTGTCCACGATGGGCAGCAGGGGTTTGAGCATTTTAATAAAGAAAGATGGGACTTACTTATTGTCGATTGGATGCTTCCTATTATGGATGGAGTGACTCTCTGCCGTAAAATAAGGGAATTGAGCAAGGTCCCGATCATTATGCTGACGGCTAAAGATAGCGAGTCCGATCAGGTTCTGGGCCTTGAAATGGGTGCTGATGATTATGTGACCAAGCCATTCAGTCCGCTGACGCTAATGGCCAGGATCAAAGCGGTGACACGCAGGTTTCAGGCAGAAACAGGATCAGCGGATGAACCCCACTATGTTGCCAGTGAATACTTCAAAATCAGCAAAGAATCCAGAGAGGCCTATTATAATGGGCAGCTTCTCAAGAATTTAACCCCGAAGGAATTTGACTTGCTGTATTATCTTGTAAAACATCCGAAACAGGTTTTTACAAGAGAGCAGCTGCTTGATAGTGTATGGGGTTATCAGTTTTATGGAGATGAAAGAACGGTAGATGTACATATAAAAAGGCTCAGGAAAAAAATAGGCACGGAAGAGCAGCCTTTTATCCATACTGTATGGGGTGTTGGCTATAAATTTGATGAAACGGCAGCAGATAATGAAGGTTAAATATTTTTATCAGCTGTTGATAAGTCATGTCAGCATCCTCATTCTGGCATTCCTGTTATTAAGCCTTCTTTTCTCCCAGTTTGTTGAGAGTTATATTTTTGAGAATAAAGTGGAAGAGCTTGATTCCTATGGCGAACAGATCCTGACTGATTTAACAGTCAGGATAGAGGGTGATGAACAATTTTTAACAGAATACAGCCAGCTGCTCGATGCAAGGAATATAAAATACATACTCTTTGATCATAAAGGGAGGGTCTTGTATCCGGAGCTTAAATCAGATCCGATGATTCAGCTCACCAAATCTGAGTGGGCAGAAATTTCGAAAGGAAATAAAGTAACTGTAAAGCATGATATAGAACGCTTCGGCCAGGAGGTAACACTGGTTGCCATGCCTTATATGCAGGGGGGCAATATGGTTGGCGGAGTTTTGCTTCTGTCGCCTATAACTGGAGCGATGGAGATTATCAGCCAATTAAATCGATTTTTATTATATACCATTTTTATTTCACTCTCTGCGACCATCCTGTTGAGCCTGGTTCTCTCTAAAAATCTTATCAAGAGGATAACGGATCTTAGGAATGCTGCCTCTATGATCTCTTCCGGGAACTATGATGTGAATGTACCATACACCTATATGGATGAAATCGGTGAATTGGCTAAAGACTTTAACGATATGGCAGCCAGATTGAAGGAATCTAATGAAGAAATTAAAAGACTGGAGAATAGAAGGAGGAAATTCATTGCTGATGTCTCGCATGAGCTGCGGACTCCTTTGACCACCATCAGCGGTTTGGCTGAAGGCATTAAAGGAGGACTTATTCCGGAAGCGGAAAAAGAAAAAGGGATGATCCTGATTGACAGGGAGGCCAAGAGACTTATTCGTCTGGTAAACGAAAATCTGGATTATGAAAAGATCCGGTCCAATCAGCTGCAGCTGAATAAAATGGATATTGATCTTCTGGAAGCATTTGAAATAGTTAAGGAACAGCTGGAATTTCAGGCAGGGGAAAAGGGAAACAGGATATATCTTGAGGCAGAAGAAGGGGTTTCAGTACATGCAGATTATGACCGGCTAATTCAAATTTTGGTTAATATTGTAAAGAATAGCATTCAATTCACCGATCAAGGCTCCATATTTTTAAGAGGACATGAAGGTCCTGATCAAACAGTGATCGAAATAGAGGACACGGGTATAGGCATCGATCCTCAAGAAATCGAGTCTATCTGGCTGCGTTTTTATAAAGCGGATCTATCCAGGACCAACCATTCCTTTGGTGAATTTGGCATTGGGCTTTCCATTGTTAAACAGCTTGTTCAGCTGCACAGCGGGGAGATTGCTGTCAGCAGTGAAAAAGAGAAAGGGACTAAATTTACGATTAGGTTTCCACGGAAAACAGCATCTTCTCAATAAGGCAAAAAAAAGGAACAGCCCTCTGACAGGCTGTTCCTTTATTCCATTTATGACAATACCTCGGTTTCAGTAAAAGGCACTTCTTTTGCAGGTGCCGGCTCTTCTGTTTCTGGTACTGCTGTTACTTCAATATACTTAATATGATGCTCTTCCATATCAAGTATTTTAAACCGGTAATTTTCATATTCGATCATATCGCCTTGTTTGGCTTCGTAATTTTCTGTCAAAATCCAGCCGCCGATGGTATCGATATCTTCATCATTAATGCCGGTTCCCAGCAAGTCATTAACTTCGCTGACAAGAACTTTTGAATCAATGATATATTGGCCTTCTTCCGTCTTTCTGACCATGGGCACTTCATCCATGTCGAATTCATCGCGGATTTCACCCACAATTTCTTCAATGATATCCTCAACAGTAACTAACCCTGAGGTACCGCCGTACTCATCCATTAAGATGGCCATGTGAATCCGTTCTTTCTGCATTTTTAGCAGCAGCTCATGGATAGGTATGCTGTCAATGACCCTGATAATGGGACGAATGTATGATTCTAGGGTGCTTGATGATAATTCCCTGTTCATAATGAGATCTGTCATGACTTCTTTTATGTTGACCATGCCAATGATATGATCCTTATCCCCATCTATAATGGGATAGCGTGTAAATTTCTCTTCCTGAACGATTTGCAGGAAGTCTTCTAGTGTATCATCTTTTGATAAAGAAACAATTTCTGTACGCGGAACCATGATTTCTTTCGCGATACGGTTATCAAACTCAAAGATTTTATTTACATACTTAAACTCAGATTGGTTGATTTCGCCGCTTTCATAGCTTTCTGATAAAATAATGCGAAGTTCTTCTTCAGAATGTGCCAATTCGTGTTCAGAAGCAGGCTTTAATCCAAACATGCTGGTCAATAGGCGGGCAGAACCATTCAGCGCCCAAATAATTGGATACATAACCCGGTAAAACCAGATTAAAGGACGTGTTGTTAACAATGTAACCGCTTCTGCCTTTTGTATTGCCAGAGTCTTTGGAGCCAATTCCCCCACAACTACGTGCAGGAAGGTGATAAAAGCAAAAGCAATGCTGAATGAGATAACATGCGAAATGGAAGACGGCAATCCGAAACTGTTGATCACTGGCCGCAGCAGGTGTTCAATTGTCGGTTCACCCAGCCAGCCAAGGCCGAGGGCTGTAATGGTAATTCCCAGCTGGCAGGCCGAAAGGTATTCATCCAAATTCGAAATGACTTTCTTCGCAGCAATTGCATTTTTATTACCTTCTTCAATTAGCTGATCAATCCTGGAACTTCGTATTTTAACAATGGCAAATTCCGATGTAACGAAAAAAGCCGTTAAAGCAATTAAAATGGCTATAAAAACCAAGTTTAATATGTCCAAATAAGTTCCCCTTATCCCGCCTAAACGGGCAGGGTGTCACCTCCTGATTTTGTGAAAAATGGGATCAGCTGGTTAAGTCGGAAAGGGAACGGAGCAATGCAGTGCTTTCAGTAGTCAGCTTCTTGGAAAAGCCATGTTTTTGTTCATCATCCAGTGTATTAATAAGCGGCATGAGAACAGCTATTTCCTGGTGAAGCTGTTTAATCTGCAATGTGACTGCGTTAATATGCTTTTCAACTTCCCCTGTCTGAATCTCCCTTTTCGTTTTCATTTCTAGTTTTCTCTTAATCTCTTCAAGCGGAAGATGCAGCAGTTTGCATTCCTCAATAAATCTTAGATCAGACAAAACTTCTTCTGAATATATGCGATAATTTGATTTTGAGCGTTTCGCTTTTATTAGGCCAATGCTAGTGTAGTAATCTATAGTTCTTTTAGAAACATTAGCAATATTGGCTAATTCGCCGATACGATAGTAAGCCCCATCATATCACCTCTGTTTTGAATACTTATATCTCATGAAAGTGCTTTCCATCAAGAGATATAGTTAGAATCAATTATACGTTAGCACAAACCATACAGTCAAACGTAGTAGTTTGGAAAAAAGGGTTACATTTATTTTATGAAATTATGCATTAAATATGAAGTAAAAAGATTCGGAAAAATTAATTTTTTTGTGAGTGCTAAAAGATCACCATTTTGACTTATGCAATCTGGAGGTAAGGCAGCTTCTGACAGGCATACTATTTCAGCATAAGCAGCCGGAAGGCAATTTAAAAACCAGGAGCCAAAAAAGCGCTCCCGGTCATTCCCTATGAAGGTCATATTTTCACAACTTCAATATAGGAAATATGATGCCCCTCCATTTCCTTAATAATAAATCTGAATCCTTCTTCTTCGATAAAGTCTCCCTGAGCGGCATCATACTTTTGCGTCATTATCCAGCCTCCGATAGTGTCTACATCATCATCAGATAATGATGTTCCCAGAAGATCATTTGCTTCTGAAATCAGCAGCTTTGCATCCAGGATATAATGATTTTCTCCTGGCTTTTGAACAAACGGAAGTTCGTCTGCATCGAATTCGTCCCGAATTTCACCCACAATTTCTTCGAGGATATCTTCAACTGTGACCACACCAGCTGTTCCGCCGTATTCATCAAGGAGAATGGCCATATGGAAACGCTCTTTCTGCATTCTCAGGAGCAAATCGTGAATGGGAATGGTCTCAATCACTCTGATGACAGGTTTAATATATTGCCGTAAAGGGTGTTTGCCTTCGCATTTTTTTCTAACGCAGTCAGTTAAGATTTCCTTTACATTAATAATCCCAAGAATATTATCTTTATCACCCGCCGTAACAGGATATCTGGTGTATCGCTCATTCAATATGAGATCCAGGGTTTCTGCCAATGATGAATCTTCCGGAAGGGTAACGATCTTGGTTCGAGGAACCATTATCTCTTTAGCAATTCTATTGTCAAACTCAAAAATTCGATCTACATACTGATATTCTGATGGATTGATTTCTCCGCTCTTTAAGCTTTCAGATAGGATAATCCGCAGCTCTTCCTCTGAATGGGCCATTTCACTTTCTGAAACAGGCTTCAGTCCAAATAACCCTGTGATAATTCTTGCTGAACCATTTAAAATCCAAATAAATGGATACATAATCCTGTAAAATACTATTAATGGTTTTGAAAAAGATAACGTTATTGCCTCTGCTTTTTGTATGGCAAAGGTTTTTGGCGCCAGTTCTCCAATAACCACATGAAGAAATGTCACAACAGAAAAAGCAATAACAAAAGAGAGGATATGAGTTATGGAAGCCTGTAAGTTAATGCTTTCAAATAGGGGATGGAGCAGCCTCTCAATAGTCGGTTCACCAAGCCAGCCGAGGCCCAGTGCTGTAATCGTAATCCCAAGCTGACAGGCAGATAAGTATTCATCCAGACTGCTTATAACTTGCTTTGCTGAACGGGCTTTAGCATTTCCCTCCATAATAAGCTGGTCAATACGTGAAGTCCGGACTTTAACAATGGCAAATTCAGATGCAACAAAAAAAGCAGTTAATGCAATTAAGAGAAATAATAAAAATAGGTTAAGGGTGATCATATAAAATCCTTACACGATATGTAAGGAGCCGGCACCTCCTTTATTATAAGTACTTTTCCCTTATTCATGAATTTTACAAATAAACCTGGAATAAAGGATTTCTTTAATAAGAAAGTACCCTTAATTAGGAGGAAGGTAACCAGTAAATAATAAAAAAGCCTGAAGGCAGGCTTTTTCGAAAGTGAAACGTATAAATTCTGAAGGTAGATAACTGTCTAGCTCCAGGAGCCATCGGCTTTTCTTTTCAATAATTCCATTCTCTTGCCAGAAGTCCATATACGGCAAGGTCGTGATATCGATTATAAAGGTACTCTCCATCCCGGATGATTCCTTCCTGACGAAAGCCGAGTCTCTCCGGTATCGCGCGGCTTTTTCCATTTCTGATCCCGCACCGTATTTCGATTCTGTTCAGTCTTAAATCAAAGAAAGCATGATTAATCATGGCTTGCACACTTCGTGTCATAATTCCGCTTCCCTCAAAATCCTTTGCAAGGTAATACCCAATGCTGGTTTGTCTGTTATTCCAGTCGATCTGGTGAAAACCAATAGAGCCTGCAAGTTTTCCCTGATAACGGATTCCTGCATTAAAGCCGTTGTTATCGGCAAACTGTTTCAGCCATATTGGAATAATAGAGTGATACTGTACAGGTGAAGCCATATTATCTACCCATGGAAGCCATTCTCTTAAATGATTGCGGTTTCTGTCCACCAGGTTGAAAAGCTCTTCTGAATGATGAAGCTGGAACAATTGCAATTCTATATCTTCATCTGCTTTTAAGGAAAACATAGGATAATCTCCTCCAATAATCTGTAAATATATTAATAATAATCTGAAATTAAATAAAAATATATATATTTGGTTCAAATCATGTACGCTTTTAAGCCAGGAATATGAAAAAGCTGCTCCTCAATAGGGAGTCAGCCTTTGACTATTGTCTGTTTTTCAGTTGGCAGGGTTATGCTGAAAACGGTCCAATCCGACTCTGTATCACAGGTGAGAGTCCCTTGATGTTTTTCAATTATCTCTCTGCAAACAAATAAACCGAGCCCTGTTCCGAGTGTTTTGGTTGTAACAAATGGTTCGAAAATGGAACTGACGAGATGCTCTGGAATTCTCGGCCCATTGTTGGCAATATCAAGCTTTATGTGTCCTTCTGGAGTCCATTTGCTTTTAATATGAATGACAGGGTCGCTGCGGTACTGAGTAAGCACATCAATGGCATTGAAGATAATATTGATAAATACTTGACGGATTTCATCAGCATAGCCTTTCAAATATATATCTTCGTTCATATCCTGAAGAATCTTAACCTTTCCATCCAGGATACTGGGATAGAGAAATATCAGGACTTCATCTATTAATTCATTTAGAGAGAAAGTGATTTTCTCTTTTCCGATCAGTTCCTTTTTAGAGAGGAGCAAAAATTGTGAAATTCTAAAATTCAGCTGCTCCAGTTCATTTGAAATGATATCCAAGTATTTCATGGTAGGATTTTCGGATTTTAACAGCTGGATAAACCCCTGTACAGATGTAAGCGGATTTCTGAACTCATGAATAAAGCTGGAAGTCATCTGGCCCAGCAGAGTCAATCTATCTTTATGGGTGGAATCGATAAATTGTGTCTTTTCCTTAATAATCTGATCTTTGGCATCCGTATATCTGGATACAGCGTGATATAAGAATTTATCGAAGCAATAACTGATTTTTTCGTACAGGCTCTGCAGTTCATGAAAATGTATTTCAGAACGATTCAATATTTCTAGAAAAATTGTTCTTCCCAAGTTGACATTATAAACAAAGTCTCCGATATTAATTTCTGCTTTCACTCGCTGCTCAGCGACAGAGTAGGCAAGCTTTTGAATATATTCTTCAAGTTCATCGCCTTCCTTTATCAGAAATTGAATAATCAATTGGAACATGGCGGTGCCATTATCTTTGATTTTATCTTTAAAAGGATCATCTTTATTAATGAGTATTTTTTTATTCCATTCACTTAAAAGGTTTTCTTTTTCCGTTAGCAGAAGTTCCAATATAGCTTTATTTGTTTCAATCGTCATTTTACCCTCCACTTTTTCACATTAAAACAGTTATCCCATAGATTTCGATAGATTACAGCAAAATCCTCTGTTAATTTAATGGAAAATATCAGTAATTTTACCCTATGGAATATGGCCATACTTGTGACAAAAAGCACAGTCATTTTTTTGTGATAATTGATATATTTAAAGAACAAGGCAGTTTTTTATTTGTAAAATTGTCACTATTTCTTTTATAATATAGAAACAGGTGTAAATTTACACCAACAACGAAAAGGGAATGAAGCTGCATTGACTAGAGATGAAATTATACTGAAAGTTTCAGATAAGATCCGTCTTATCCGTACAGAGGCAGGATATACACAAGATAAGATGGCGGAAATTATTGGTGTTTCAAAGAAGACCCTGGTTCAAATTGAGAAAGGGCGGGCAGAAGCAGGATGGTCGACTGTGGTGGCTGTTTGTGCCTTATTCAGGGAAACGGAAACAGTCCGGTTTCTGTTTGGAAACGAACCCCTTGAAGTTCTGGAAACTATTGCAAGAGAGGGAATCGATTATAGGAAAGAAAAGACTCTTGGCGGAAAGCTCTGGTGGCGGGAATTGAAGAGAAGCAATGGTTTGATCCTTCAGCAGAATATCATCAGCCAGCATTACAGGATTATTGATCAGGACCATTTTCGAATTTACAGCAGTTTCGATGAAGCATCTTCTAAAGAACGGTTTGAGGAGCTGGCTGCAGAAAATAAAGGCCTTCAATAATAGGTGTATTCTATTAAATATAAAAAAGCAGCCGCCGGGCTGCTTTCCTGTTTTAAGGGATTTGCGGATTTTCCTTATCTTTAGCTATAAGCACAGGGCAAGGTGCATTTTTGGCAATTTTTGAGCTGGTGCTCCCAAGGAACATCTTTTTAATTCCGCCTTTGCCTGAGCTGCCCACTATAATTAAATCGGCATTTTCGGCAGCGGCATATTCAGATATGCTGTCAGCGGGACTTCCTTCTATAACATCGAACTTTACATTGATGTTATACGGCTCAAGAATTTCCCTTGCATTAAAAAAAGTATTGTCAACACTATGTTTCACTCTTGCGTGAGTCGTGGCAGAGGATTCATCATGATATACCGGCAGGGGCGGTATTTGAATTCCTTCCAGCAGATAGCCATTTGTCCTTACAGGCTCTATTACTTTCTCGTTGCTTATGGGAACATTTTCAATTGTCTCCTCAAAGACTTGTGTAATCAGAAGCTGGGCTTCAGGATGCTGCTTAACCAATTCGATCGCCATATTTAAAGCCTGTCTGCTTCCATCTGTATCATCATAGCCAACTACAATTTTTTCAAAGAACATAATAGTTCACCCCTTCTTAAGGTAAGAAAACTTATTGGTCATATACCCTTTATTACTAGAAGTCAATCATTGTAAATCAAATGGCTCCTGAAAAATTTGTGCATACCCCCATAAAAAACGATATTGCTTCGTAGACTATTAATAAAAATGAGGCAAACTCATATGGAATGCTATGCGTCTGCAAATATTCCATTTTATCAAAAAAGCATTCGGCCTGCGATTGCTTTTTTTTCATTGATGCCGGATTTGGGAGATTGTTGCTATTTAAACTGGATTATAAATTCCGGGTCAGACGGACTAAAAATAAAATGTACAAAAGATGATAAAAAATTTGATTATTTGGGTATATGTATATGTCTGGGAGAATTATAGTTTTTAGCTGGGAACAAAATACTATATGAAAACATATTCTTTGCAGGTATGCTGATATCGGTATACCCTTAAGGCTGACGTTATACGGGCAAAATGATATTCAGCAAGAGATATTGGAGGAAATATGAGAAAGAGAACTTCTGTTATTAAAAAGTTTCAGTCAACTTGGATAAAGCTGCACCTGACACAGGTATCCATATTGCTTGCATCCACATTAGTCCTGGCTTTCTTAAGCTTCGTATATTTTTCATACAAGGATGCGGATATAAGTGCACTTGAAGCAGGACTTGCACAATCTACAGTCATTTATGACGCTGATGAGGAAGTAGCCAGCAAGATCTCTGCAAACAAAAATGAAGGCATTTCAATCGATAAAATTCCTGATCATATGAAGAATGCGGTTATTGCCATTGAAGACCACCGTTTTTATGAACATGGAGGAATCGATTTAAAAGGAATAGGCAGAGCCTTTTTTACAAACCTGAAGGCTGGCGGAATTGTTGAGGGTGGCAGTACGCTTACTCAGCAGCTGACTAAAAACGCCTTATTATCTGCAGAGAAAACATATAAAAGGAAGCTGGAAGAATTCTTCCTTGCGATTGAGATAGAAAAGGAATACAGCAAAGACGAAATTCTTCAGATGTATTTAAACCAGGTTTATTTTGGAGAAGGTGCCTGGGGGATAAAGCGTGCAGCAATGAAATACTATGCAAAGGATGTTGAGGATCTCTCAATTAGCGAAGCAGCACTGCTTGCAGGGCTGGTTAAAGCCCCTTCTGCAATAAATCCTTACCAAAATGAAGATAAAGCAATTGAAAGAAGAAATCTCGTGCTTGATCGCATGAAGGAACACAGCTTTATTTCAGAAAAGGAATGGGAAAAAGCTAAGAATGAAAAGCTTGTTTTTGAAGACGGCGGGGGAGATCCCCTTAAAGGGAAGTACCCTTACTATGTAGATGTTGTTCTTGAAGAAGCTATTAATAAGTATAATATTTCACTTGACGATCTTCTTAGCAACGGTTATCAAATATACACAGAGCTTGATCAGGATATGCAGGGCAGTGTAGAGGAAACCTACAAAAATGATCAATTATTCCCTAAAGGTACGGGAGAGCAGCCAGTGCAAAGCGGAGCCATACTCCTGGATCCCCACAATGGCGGAATCCGTGCCCTTGCAGGGGGAAGAGGTGAACACACCCTTCTGGGACATAACCGCGCTGTCCATAAAGTAGGCCAGCCTGGATCGACAATGAAGCCGATTGTACCATACGCAGCTGCACTGGAAGCGGGTTGGGAAATTACTGATGAACTTAAAGATGAGCGAATGACATTTGGTGAAGATTATGAGCCAAATAATTATAATGGCCAGTTCAGGGGAAATGTGCCAATGTATGAAGCGGTCAAGGATTCTTTGAATGTTCCTGCTGTATGGCTTTTGGATGAGATTGGTGTGGAAAAAGGGGTGGATGCCGCAAAGAGGTTTGGCATACCTGAAGATGCCATCAATCAAAATTTGGCACTTGCCCTTGGGGGTACAAATGAAGGTGTTTCACCCCTAACCATGGCACAGGCATATGCTGTGTTTGCAAATGGCGGTGAAAGGCCGGAAGCCCATTCCATTACAAAAATAGTTGATAAAGATGGAGAGACAGTTGCAGAATGGAAAGGTGAAAACACAAGAGTCATTTCAAAGGATGTTGCAGATAAAGTGACAACCATGCTTCTTGGGGTAGTTCAGCATGGAACAGGTAAGGCTGCCCAAATACCCGGCAGAGAAGTTGCGGGGAAAACAGGAAGTACACAAATGACCATTGAAGGCATAGATGGCGTTAAAGACCAATGGTTTGTCGGCTATACACCACAGCTGGTAGGTGCTGTATGGGTTGGCCATGATATGACAGATGCAAAAAACTATCTTACAACCTCCAGCAGTGAAGGCACGGCTCCGATATTCCGGGAAATCATGACAGAAGCCCTGAAGAACCAGGAAGCAGAATCATTTAATGTCCCTCAAATTGCTGGCCTGATGGAACAGAGGCAAAGGGAGCAGCAAAGAAAAGCATGGGAGAAAAACATAAGAAAAGAAACAGAGAAGATAAAAGAAAAAATTGAAAAAGAAAAGGAAAAATGGAAAGAGAAATGGAGTAAAGAGAAAGAAAAAGATAAGGAAAAAGATAAAAAGAAAGATAAAGATAAAGAAGAATGATTAACAATATACATTTAAAGAGTACAGTGAAAAACTGTACTCTTCAGTTTGTAGACAAATAGAGTTCGGAATAGTCTCATTCCGAACTCTTTTTTTGATTTTTTGTAGGACTTCAAGTAATTACAGAGAATTGCAGACCTCTCCGAGGTTATCATTTAGGCCATTTCTGGACCTTGCCAAGTCCAGTTGGCCATTTTCTTCAAATTCATGGCAGCGAAAGTAAGCATCGCCTGCATCGACA
>NZ_JALJRC010000025.1:0-70845 GCF_024519925.1 Cytobacillus sp. Bac17
ATGAAGCCGAAAAAGGCATCTGAGCCAGAAAAATGGTCTCCATGAAGCTCTCATGAAGCCGAAAAAGGAGCCAGAGCCAGAAAAACGGCCGCCATAAATCCTCCATAAAAAAAGAACCAGGCGCCTTCCTAAGCTCCTGATCCCCAATACAATTAAGCATGCACCAATTTTACCTGCTGCTTCAAAATCTTCCCGCTCGCATTCCGCGGCAATTCATCCACAAAGGAATATATCCGCGGACATTTAAACTCAGCCAGATGTTCAGCCGCAAATGCGCGCAATTCCTCTTCTGAAGCATCTCCCTTCAGCACGACAACAGCCTTAACGGTTTCGCCCCATTCTTCATGCGGCACACCGACCACACAGGATTCCAAAACCGCGTCATGCTTCGCGAGTACTTCTTCGACTTCACGCGGATAAATGTTGACGCCGCCCGAGATGATGACATCTTTTTTACGGTCGACGATGTAAAAGTAGCCATCCTTATCCCGATAGGCAATATCGCCAGTATAGAGCCAGCCATCCTTCATCGCGGCATTTGTTTCATCCGGGTTATTGTCATACCCCAGCATGAGGCTGTCACCTGTCAGAAGAATCTCGCCGTATTCATTGGGAGCCGTATCGGTGCCATCCGGACGGACGACCCGGATTTCCATATTAACCGTCGGATTTTTGCCGATGCTTCCCGCCTTTTCCAGATGCTCTTCCGGATATAATAAAATTCCATTCGGGCCCGCTTCCGTCAACCCGTAAACCTGATAAAAGTTTTCGTTCTGAAATGCTTTTTTTACATGATGATAGGAGGCAAGTGCCAGCGGACCGCCGCCATATGCAAAAACACGCATGCTGGATAAATCATAAGAAGCCAAATCCGGATCCTTTGCCGCAAGCAAATAGGCAACCGGAGCCGCAAATGAGAAGGTCGTCTTTTCCTGCTGAATCCAGTTCAGGAACCCTTTAGGCGTAAAGTCCCCAATTACATGAGAGGCGCCGCAGTAAAACCCGCTCATGAAAAAAGTATTCAAAGGAGCAGAGTGGGAGAGCGGCATTAGGGTAAGCATGGAATCACAATGCGATAAGCTGAAATTAACCGAAACCGCGGCGGCAATCGAAAGTATGCGTTCATGGTTAAACACAACTCCCTTTGGCGTACCGGTTGTTCCGGATGTAAAAAGAATCTCGCAGACATCCCGTGAATCAATTGGCACATCAAGATTGCCGTCAGAAAGATGAACTGAAGCCTCAACCGCATCCTGAATCGAAACATAGAAATTCAAATTGTCTTTTAATGCTGTCACCGTTTCAGTAAGCTCATCCTCATACAGAACCCCTGCAGCACTCGCGTTTTGAAAAATAGCCCCCAATTCCTTCGGTGTCAGACGGACATTCATCGGCATTGGAATGGCGCCGATCTTCATGCAGGCAAAAAAAGCATAAAAGAAGTGCTCATTATTGCGGGACATCACTGCAATCCGGTCACCCCGCCGGATACCTTCACCCTGAAGATATCGTGCCAGTCTGTTGCATGTACGGTTCATGTCTGCGTAAGTAAGGCGGTTCGACGCCGTAATAAAGGCGTCCTTTTCAGGAAACTTCCTTGCATTTCTCTCCAATACTCCGTGAATCGTTGCTCCCACTTAGCTCAGCCCCTTTTAAATGAATAATTTTATGTTTTCACCCGGCTGTTTTCATACTTTTCTTTGTAAGTCAGAATGTCTTCCCGCAGCATCTGCAGCTGCATGATCTGCTCTTCAATTTCCTTTAGCTTGCTGTCAGCGAATGCAATAATCCTGCTTTTTTCCGCTTCACCTTCCGGATTTAATTCATAAAGATCAATCATTTCCTTGATTTCCTGAAGGCTGAAGCCTAGTTTTTTTCCGCGCAGAATCATCTTCAGCCGCCGGCGCTCACGATTCGTATAGCTGCGCTGTTTAGTCATGCTGTCACGGTTTTCCGAAGTCAGCATGCCAATTTCCTCGTAATAGCGGATCGTCCTTGAGCTGATGTCAAACATCGTCGCAAGCTCGCTGATGGTGAAAATCTTTTCTGCTGTCATTATGTATCCTCCTAGTTGACGTTAACGTTAGCTTGGTTTTATAATAATTCTGAAAATTAGTATTTGTCAATCAAAAAAGGAGTGATTTTTCCATGACGATAACTTCCCAGGACCAGCAGATAAGAGGAAAGAATTCATACACATTTGATGAATTTTTAGAGAAGCGCAGCAATCTGGATTGGTATAATGATGATCCATTTTTGCAAAAGGTCTTAAAGAAATATGCAGGCTCACAATATGAACAGATACATATTGAGCTGCAGCATTTTTCTCCTGCTGTTTCTTCCAGATGGAGCACCCTTGCAGAAAGAGCGGCAAGGCCGGAAGTCCGTCCGTATTTGCTTCATTTTGATGCCTTCAATCACCGCATTGACCGTGTCATCCGTCCAATGGAAACACATCAGCTGGAAAAAGAAGTGTTCAGTACAGGTCTCTTTTCAAGCAAAATGCCAGCCTGGGAAAGTTTTGCCAAGCGGATGCTGATACATCAGCTGGGGGAAGCCGGTGTCGCCTGCCCGCTGACATGCACAATTGGATTAATTGCACTCCTTGAACAATATCCGAATGAAGATATTCCAGAGCTGGAGCAAATTTTACAGCATACGAAAGAGGGGCTGGGTGGGGACTTTGCGATAGGGGCCCAATTCATGACAGAAATCCAGGGAGGATCGGATTTGCCTGCCAATGTACTTGAGGCTGTTCCAGATGGAAAAAACTATCGCCTCTACGGCAATAAATTTTTCTGTTCGGTTGCCCATGCCGACTATTCGGTGGTCACTGCGAAAATTTCCGGCACTGATAAAGTATCGACATTTATTGTTCCGTCCTGGCTTCCGGGAGATAAAGAAAAAGAAAAACGCAATGGGTATGAAATCAACCGGATCAAGTGGAAAATGGGAACGGCCGAGCTTCCGACAGGGGAATTCCTGTATAATGGGGCTCTTGCTTATCCGGTTGGCCCGGCAGGAAAAGGGGTGGCCGTTGCGGTCGGTATCGTCCTGACACTATCCCGCCTTGAAATTGGCATTGCCTGCACAGGATTCATGCTCCGGGCAGCACGTGAAGCCAGTCTGTATGGCAATTTCCGGACTGTTTTTGGCAAAAAGGTAAAAGATTATCCGCTATCAGCGAGAACACTGAAGAAAATTGAAAACGCTGCACACCGCACAGCGGCAGGCGCTTTTAAAATCTATGATCAATTCCTGCTTCTTGATCAGCCGCTGAATGCCGGTATTCCGGTTGATCAGCCAATTGAACTGAGAAAACAGCTGTTTAACCTGAGGGAGCTTGTGCTTCTGCAGAAAATCTGTGCAACAAACGAAGGAGCAGAGGTGCTGCGCGATGCCATCTCCGTCTTTGCCGGCCATGGCGTCATGGAGGAATTCTCCTCACTGCCGCGCATTTTCCGCGATATTGTCGTCAATGAACAGTGGGAAGGCCCGCGCAATCTGCTGCTGACGCAAATTTACCGCGATATTCAGAGAGTGACAGACTGGTATCCGCCAGCTGATTTTGTTGCGAACGTGCTGGAAGGTGCATCTCAGGCAACGATTGATCGATTTGCCGAGCAGCTGACAGATCTGCTCCAGCGACCGGTGTGCGGGGGAGTCAGCGAAGCTTCCATGGAAGCGGCTGAAGAATGGGATGTGTTCTGTGATTCCATTTTTAAAGCGTATCAGAAAATTGCGCTGGAAGAATTGCAGTAAAAAGAGAAGCCTGGCGGAAGCGCGCCAGGCTATTTGAGTACTTAATCGCGAAATTTTCAATATAAACGCGAAATCTAAATCTTATCCGGGAAACCGGTCAATGCTTAATCCGATAGATAACCGATGCCAGGAAATTAGCCAGAAAAAAAACCGGGTTTCCCTGAATGTTTTCATGCAGAACCAGTTCGCCTGCTCTCATATTGTCATACATTTCTCCCTGTCTTTTCCCCTTCGCCTTATTTTTGGCTTCTTCTTTTTTTATAGCGGTTAAATAGCGGTATTGCATCGGCAGGATCAGGAGAGATAGCAATACATAAAGTCCGAGTATTCCCCAAAAAATGTTTAAAAGCATCATGTCCCCTCCTATTTAATTCCATTTTACACCAAATCTTTTGTGTTTGTATTCAGGAACATATGTTCTTTGTTTATGCATAAATCTCCCTCTTCCAAAATAAGATGAAATATCATCCAAGAAAAGAGGCGATCCACATGATTACAAAAGAGATGCTGGTCCGTTTTGATGAGCTGAACCGCAGGAAGAAAGATTTGGAAGCCGAACTCGATAAACTTAAAGACATGTTCCACCAGTATTTCGATACAGCAGTGGGACAGAATGAAAAAGGAGAAGTGAAGATTGGCAGCTACAAATTGCAGAGGCAGATTAGAAGGACAGAAAAATTCGACCCCGCTCCAACTGTCAGCAAACTGGAGGAGCTGAATCTTCTCGACCTGATTCAAAAGCGACCTGATGAAGGGAAAATAAAATCCGCTGTGGATCTGGGATTGATTAAGGAGTCAGACCTGGAAGGATGCAGAATTTCCAAGACGACCGCAGCTCTCCTGATTAAAAAGCTGGATTAATCATTTTTTTATAAAAAGTGTTTGACCTTCACGCTGCGTAAAGGTGTATCGTAATAAACAGAAAGTACTTTCTAGATTTTTCAATGTCTAGCTGCAGCGCCTAACCAGTATTTTCGTCTTACTGTGCAAGGCGCTTCCGCTTTTCTTGAGAGGAGGCAATCGCATGGAATACACAGTGCAGAAGCTTGCGCAGATGGCCGGGGTCAGCTCGAGAACCCTCAGGTATTATGATGAAATTGGCATTCTTAAGCCGGCAAGAACCAATTCGTCAGGATACCGGATTTATGGCCAGCAGGAAGTTGACAGACTGCAGCAGATTCTGTTTTACAGAGAACTTGGCATCAGCCTTGATCAAATTAAGGAAATTATCTCAGCACCCGCTTTCGATGCTGCCGATGCACTGAAGGAGCACCGCGAGAAACTCCTTGAGAAAAGAAAGCAGCTCGATCTGCTTATTACGAATGTAGAAAAAACCATAGCGTCAGCTGAAGGGAGAACGACCATGTCAGACAAAGAGAAGTTTGAAGGATTCAAAAAGAAAATGATTGAAGATAATGAGGAACAATACGGAAAAGAAATCCGTGAGAAATATGGTGATGAGACGGTTGATAAATCCAATGCCAAACTCATGAACATGACCCAGGAGGAGCATGAGGCCGTAACGAAACTGGCTGAAGAGGTGAACACTGCTCTAGCCGAAGCCATGCAAACTGGCGATCCGGCAGGCGAGCTTGCACAAAAAGCAGCCGATCTGCACAAGCAGTGGATCACTTTCTACTGGAGTGAATACAGCAAAGAGGCCCACGCCGGTCTTGCGGAAATGTATGTGGCAGATGAAAGGTTTAAAGCCTATTATGATAAAATTCGCCCAGGTGCGGCCGAGTTTTTAAGAGATGCGATTAACATTTATACTGGACAGCAATAGAAATGAAAGCGGCTGGCTCTGCCAGCTGCTTTTTTGTGTGAAAACTTTATGCGGGGATCATTGCGTTATTCTGCATTATGATTGCGCCGTTCGCCCAGTAAAATGCGTCAACATCACCATTAAATGCGCCATCATACCAGATATGCGCCGCTTCATCCAATATGTGCGCCGACCCGCAACGTGATAGTGCCGTTCGCCCAGTAAAATGCGTCAACATCACCAGTAAATGCGCAATCATGCCAGATATGCGCCGCTTCATCCAATATGTGCGCCGACCCGCAACTTCCGCCCAATTAAATGCGTATGCATCACTTGTAATTGTGCCATCACACCAAATATATGCCGATTCAATCAACAATTGCGCCATCCCCACCATAATTGCGCCCGCCAGCAGAATATTTATGCAATCCCACTAACCCGCCAATATTTCACTAAAACCATCGGCTTACTGTATGTAACTCACTGCATGGGGAAAGATGAATAACATGATACCAACTCGGGCAGGCAGGTGATGAGATGAGCCGCATTCCTTCATATAAAGATGAGCAAAACCTAAGGGAAAAGTTAAGAGATGTTTCTTTTGAGCATTGGCTGAATGAGGATTTGTTCAGCTTTAATTGGTGGCTGCTGCTGGCTGCGAGCATTTTGCCGTTTTTTATTTGGTGGAGGCTGGTGGATAAGGGCCGGTTCTTTGAAATACTTGCTTTCGGGCTGCTATGTGCAATCTTCGCCTGTTTTCTTGATGTTGTAGGATTGAACTTTATTTTGTGGGGATATCCGGATAAGCTGTTCCATTTTATTCCGCCGTTAGTGCCTGCAGATTTTGTGGTGATACCCATATCGGGAATGCTGATTTATCAGTATTTTAATACGTGGAAAAGCTATGCAGCTGCAGCGGTAGGCCTTGGAATCCTGTTTGCTTATATCTTTGAACCGTTATTCAGCTTTTTGAATATGTTTGTCCTTATCAATTGGAAGCACACCTATTCCTTCATCGGTTTTATCATCTTTTTTCTTGGCGTCCGCCTCTTAATGGTTTCCTTAAAGCGTGCGGCAGAAAAAATAAAGTAAGCGGTCAGCAAAGCTGGCCGCTGTTTTACTGGATTAATAGTCATATCTATGGGAACATTTTTTACAGCAGCAAAAATGCAGGTGTTCGAATGAGCATTTCTTGCAAGGGCAATGATGAATTTCCGGTGAGCATTTTTGGCAGGAGCATCTTTTATGCTCATCAGAGCATTTTTTACAGGGACAGTGAGGTTTAAAATCACTCGTGCATTTCTTACAGCCGTGATGTTCATGTTTGTCCTTCTTTTTGCAGCAGACTTTCTTCTTATAATAATATTCTTCAACACAATATTGGCACATGGGATTCACTCCTTTCTCTCCTACTAATATATGAAGGAAAAAACAGAAGGAAAGAGCCCTTGTCCATAGTGCTTGAAAATCCGCAAAAGCCCCCTCAGTATTTGAGGGGGCGGAAGTATGTTAATTAATGGTCTCAGGAATCACTTTAACATCGCTGCTTTTCTTTTCTTGCTTTTTCTTCAGCCAGCCAAAGCGGAGGCTGGATGTGGTGAACAAGCGGTAAACCGCCGGGATCAGCAGCAGCGTGATAAAGGTCGCAAACAGCAGGCCGGAAATAATGACCGTTGCCATTGGCGCCTGATAGTTGCCGGAAGTTCCCGATGCAAGGGCAAGGGGCAGCATTCCGCCAACCGTTGTCAGGGTAGTCATGAATATCGGCCGGATCCGGTTTTTGCCTGCTTCCAGAAGGGCCACTTCAACAGAGAAGCCTTCCAGGCGGAGCTGATTCGTACGGTCGATCAGCAGGATGGCGTTATTGAGCACAATCCCAATCAGCATCACAATTCCCATTCCTGACATTACGCTAAGCTCCATCTGTGTCAGAAACAAACCGAGAATGACCCCGACGATGGTCATCGGAATGACAGACATGACGATCAGCGGATGGCCAAGGTGGTTAAATTGGACAGCCATCACCAGGTACACAAGGAAAATCGCAATTGCTAAAACAAACACCATATCCATGATTAATTCCTGCTGCTGTTCAAGATCCCCGGCAGCTGCCACGCTATAGCCAGCAGGTGCATCAAAATCATTGATCAGCTTTTGGACATCCCGGTTCACGGCACCAAGGTCCTTGCCTTCAATATCAGCAGAAATGGAGATGAAGCGCTCCCCGTCATGATGGGAAATTTCATTTGGTGTATCTACACTCTTCAATTCAATAAAGGAAGATAATGCTTTCTCGCCCTGGGCAGTTGGAACCTTTAAATCCAGAAGATCTGACCTGGAATCTGTCTTCTCAGCCCATTTCAAGGCAAGCGGCACATTTTCTTCATTCATGGACATTTCCCCGACAGGCATTTCCATGAACGCCTGCTCAATAAACTGCCTGATTTGCAGCTGGGTTAAGCCTGCCGTTTCAATCGCTTCTTCTTTTAATACAACAACCTGCTCCTCAGACGTACGCTCCATTGAGTTGGTCACACCGACGATGCCGTCAATCTTTTCGAGCTCCTCAGAAAAATCACCGGTAAGCTTCTGCAGATCTGCAAAATCTTCGCCCGTAATATTCACCTGGACCGGTGATCCGCCGCCAGCCGACATCGCACTCTGGACATTTTTAACCGGAAGGGAATCCGATAGGCTGCGAAGTTGCTTCATAATATCTTCATTGACATCTTTTTGCTCTCTTGAAATGTCATCGCCTTTTGTCATATTGATGATTGCATAGAACATGCCGCCGCTGTCCATGACATAATTGGACTCTACATCTTCAATCGACTGCAGTTTCTGATTGATTCCTTGAGCGATGTCTTCTTTATCTTCAACAGAAATACCTGTTTCCAGGTCAACCATCAGCTCTGTGTAGCGGTTAAACATATCCGGCATAATCGTCATCGGAATTTTCGTCACAAGCGTTAATGAACCGGCAAACATCAGGAAGAAAATCGCAATGACTGCAAAACTGTACCGCTTTTTCCGGATGGTCCAGGCCACAATCCGGCTATAAAGGCGCATAATCGGCCCTTCTTTGCGCTCCTTCTTCGGCTTGGGCAGTTTCAGCAATTTTTCTGAAAGCGAAGGGATCAAAGTAAACGAGACAATAACCGAACTGATGAGTGTAATGGCTACAACTGCAGACAGCATGATCATGAATGTACCCACATCGCCGCCAATGAGGCCGATCGGCAGGAATACCACGATCGTAGTGAGCATCGAAGCAATAACTGCTGATGAAACCTCTTTCGTTCCTTCCAAAACGGACTCAAGCCTGCCAAGTCCCTGTTCCTTTTTTCGATAGATGGATTCAATGATGACAATCGAAGAATCCACCATCATCCCGATCCCCAGGCCAAGCCCAATCAGGGTCAGGATATTAAAGCTGTAATCAAAAACCCACATCGCCGTAAACGTCAGAAGGATGGAAGTGGGGATCGACAGTCCGATGATAAAGGTGGCCCTTACATTCCTCAAAAAGATTAAAAGAATGGCAATGGCAATGACGCCGCCGGTTAAAATGTTGCCGGTCACGCCATCAATTGATTCCTGCACATAATCTGCCTGTGCCACCATTTCGTTCAGCTCAAAGCCTTTTACCAGCCCGTCTTCGCGGATGTTTTTCACTTCATCGCGGACCGCAGCTGCCATTTCAATTTGTGTGGCATTAGCAGCACGGCCAACCTGGACAAAGATGAAATCCTTTGTTCCGTTTTTCCAGACGAACGATGAGCTTTCAATCGGCTGAAATTGAACATCTGCAACATCTTTCAAATCAACAAATCCATTTGGTGATGGGATTTTAATATTCTGTACATCCTCCACATTTTCGAGCTTCGTATTCCAGCGGAGGGAAGGAGAGCTGGCATCCCTGCTGAGTTCTCCCAGTGTGGCTTCGCTGTTAACCTGCTGAATCGCACCAATCACAGCTGTAGAATCCAGCCCTTTTTCAGCCAATTTGCTGCGGTCCAGTTCAATGATTACCTCGTGCTCCTGAACTCCTGCAAGCGATACGTCGCGGACTTCCGGCATTGCTTCCAGGCGCGGTTCAAGAACCTTTTTGGCAAAAGCGGTCATATCCTCCATGCTGCCGCCGGATACATCCATATAGAATTCATAGCTTTGCGTGGTCCCATACTGCCCTGAAGTAACATCCGTGATCGCGGCATTCTCACCTTTAGCGGCGTTTGCAGCCGTTTCTACTTCTTTAAAAAGTTCATCGCCCCGACCCTGTTCAAACGTAATTTGAAGTGAGCTCCGTCCAATCGCCGATGTGGAGTCAACCGATTCTACTCCCTCAATCCCCCTGATTTGCTGCTCCAGGGGGTTGGTTATCGATCGCTCCACTTCAATAGCTGCCATTTCACCGGCATTGACCTCCACATAAGCGCCATCCATCGTTACCGGCGGCATCAGCTCTTTATCCAATTCGATAATGGAAAAGCTGCCGATGGCCAAAATCAGCACCGTCATAAGGGCAACCAAAATCTTTCTCTGCACAATCATTTTTAATAATTTCATAAACAGTCTCCTTACTCCCTAATAGTGAAAATTTGCACCCAAGACCTATTTATACAGAGGAAAATAGGTATTAATAACTGCTCTTTCTTTAATTTTCCAATAATTCGACCGACCTAATTCGGCAAAATATGATCTTGTTTGCAGGAAAAACTTAACAATTCTTACAAATACTATCTTAACCGGGATTAACTCGAGTCATAACGAGCCAGAGACATATCTTGGCATCGGGCTTGAGGCTGAGAAGAAGGGGGATTAAGGACGAAAAGTGGGGAGAGGAGAGAAGATGGTAGTTAATCATCCGGATTAACGACGAAAACGTGGAGAGAGTAGAGAAAATGGTAGCTAATCAACCGGATCAACGACGAAAACGTGGAGAGAGTAGAGAAAATGGTAGCTAATCAAGCGGATTACGACGAAAACGTGGAGAGAGGTAGAAAAATGGTAGCTAATCAACCGGATTAACGACGAAAACGTGGAGAGAGTAGAGAAAATGGTAGCTAATCAACCGGATTATAGAGGAAAATGTGGAGAGCAGCGAGAAAATGCTAGTTAATCATCCAAAATAACGACGAAAAAGCTTCAGTTATTCCTCCAGCAAACAAAAAACTTCAGCCATTCCCTATAACCCTTCCAAAATGACAATCCCAATCAGTATGTTATACTGAAAAAAAAACAGAAAACTCCCAAGTTTGGAGGAGAGTTCATGTATACAGTCTTTTCAACATTTGACGTACCCGACGAAAAGTCGGAGGAAGTCATTAGCATATATAAAAATCGCTCGCGGTCGGTCGATCAGGCGGAGGGGTTTATCGATTTTCTGCTGCTGCAGAATGATAAGCGCCCTGGCGAACTGACGGTGCAGCTCATCTTTGATACAAAGGAAAATTATTTAAATTGGGTTCGCAGCGAGGATTTTAAGAGAATCCATGATTTAGAGAAAAAGTATCCGGATCAGGAACTGGCAGCAGTGGTTCCAAAAGTTTCGCAATTCAAGGTGGTGGCTAAGTGAGCTTTGAAAAGATCGTAAACCATGTAACCGAAAAGATCTATGAACGCGAGCCTTTCCTGCTGGAGCGGTTTGGCGAACAAGGAAAAGAGAAGTGCCGCGAAGATAACCATCATCATATGAAGCATCTCGAGACAGCGTATGAGCTGAACCAATCTGCTTTTTTCACTGATTATGCCGTATGGCTTGATGGCATTTTAAAGAAGCATGGGATGAATACCCGGCATCTGATCGACAATTTCGAAATCATTCAGGCTGTGCTGGCTGAAGATAACGATTCTCCTGAAAAGGCAGAGAGATTCCATCTTTATCTGGCGGAAGCCATTGCTGTTTTGAAAGGTGAACCTGTTAAGGGAGGAGTGTAAGATGAACCACGCTGAAACACTCGCTTCCTTATTGCTTCAAGGTGATTCTGCGAAAGTTTGGGAGAACATTCAAAAGCAACCGCAGCTATCGCGCCTTGAAGTTTATCAAAATCTGATTACACCTGCGATGCAGCACATCGGCCACCTATGGGAGACGAATCAAATCACTGTGGCAGATGAACATCTGGCAACAGCAACATGTGATTTTGTCCTCTCAAAGCTCGCATACCGGCAGGAAAAAAGACAATCAAACCAAAAAGCCATGTTTCTCTGCCTGGATGGGGAACAGCATTATATTGGCCTGAAAATGGTCAACAGCCTTTTTGAAGAGCACGGCTGGGAGACAAAGTACTTTGGCCCGAGCCTTCCTTTGGAATATGCACTGAAAACGGCAAAGGACTGGAAGCCGAGTGTAATCGGTCTATCGGTCAGCATCGTCTATCACCTGCCGAAGCTGAAGGAATATGCCGAAGCCTTTGCCAAGCTGACGCATAAGCCGGCTGTTCTTCTTGGCGGGCGCTTAGCCGGGAAGTATGACCTGCTTCCTTATTGCTCCGATCATACGGTCATTCTAAAGGATTTGCCGGAAACAAAGGAATGGCTGCAAAACAATGAAGCGGGAGGACAGCAAAATGCAATATTTTGATCAGCCGCTTCCGCTTGCGTTTTTAAAAGCTGACAGGAACGGAAAAATAGTAAGCTACTCTGGCATAGCACGGGAAAGCTTTGACCTGAGCGAGGGGCATTTAAAAGGAATCATCGATGAGGAAAGCATAGAAAAGCTGATTCAGTACAGCTGGGAGCCTGGGCTGGATCCTGTGAAGCTGGAACTGAATATGAAGACCAGGGAAACACCGCTATCTTTATTTGAGGTCCATATTCAATGGGACAGCGAGGATTATGCCAATATGCTATTCTTGCCAAAAGACGGCTCTAATGAAAACTTGATGGATAAGCTGATGCAGCTGCAGCAGCGCCTGTCCTCAACAGACTTTGAACTTCTGGAGAAAAAAGAAGAGCTGGAGCAGGTGCTGATCCGCTTAAATCAGCTGTCCGGGCCGTTTATTCCGCTGTCGGAAACGCTCTGCATGATTCCTTTATTTGGGGATATTACAGCAGATAAAATAAACGTTATTTCCGAAAGCTGTCTCAAAGCCGTTTTTGCCGGCGAATATGAAGAAATTCTCTTTGATCTGACGGCGGTTGGGGAAATTGAAGGAAAAGGCATTGAGAAATTCACCCAGCTGCTTAAAACACTCAACTTCATGACAGGCAGCATCATCAAATTGATTGGCATTAAGCCAAACCTGGCAAAAGTGCTGAATACCTATAAGCTGGATGAATGGGTGCAGATCGATCAATCCCTGAAGCAAGTCTTAAATGTTTATTTTAATCGGAATGAGTTAGGGGCCTCTTAGGAGGTCCTTTTTTTGTCAAAACTTCTGAATGCGAAATAGTTTGACAATTACCTTATTTAAAATCATGATAGTAAGTAAAATAATCGGAAGTCGGGGGCAGGAAAAATGGGTTTGCCGAAGGAAAGGCATAGCGGATACAGTCAAGAAGTACAGAAGGGTTCGTTCTTAAGGGATCTGACAGCGGAAAACATTTCATCTGGAATCATTGCAAGCACACTGGTTATGACGGGGCCGGCCCTGATCATTTTACAGGCTGCGTCAGCAGGGGGATTTACTGATCAGCAGACGATTAACTGGATGTTTGCGGTTTATTTTTTCGGGGGTGTATACAGCATCCTCCTGCCGCTTCTATATAGGATTCCCATTACAGGAGGGCATTCGATTACTGGAGCGGCCTTTTTGGCGACTGTGACTGCCCAATATTCGTATCCGGAACTGATAGGCGGGTATGTGATGTCCGGGCTGCTGATTTTTCTGGTTGGCATTTCAGGGCTGTTTACAAAAATCATTGGCTGGGTGCCGAAAGAAGTCATCGCATCCATGCTTGGCGGATTGGTTGCCGGCTATGTCGTGAAGCTCGTACCGGCCATCCAGGAAATGCCTGTTATCGGGGGAGCGGCTTTAATCAGTTTTCTGCTTTTTACGAGATATGTGAAGAAGTTCCCGCCTGTGCTCGCGGCCGTCGCGATTGCCTTTGCGGTATTGTATTTGACAGCTGATTTAAATCCGGCTAAGGAGATTGCTTATTTCCTGCCATCTATTCAAGTACCGGAATTCAGCTGGATGGGGTTTGTGACGATTGCCCTGCCGCTTGCGATGCTGATATTGAGCAATGACGCTGCGCCAGGAATTGGGGCACTGGAAAGTGAGGATTTCAAGCCGCCTATTCGTAAAATCGTCTCGTCAAGCGGCGCCTTCTCCATAATCACCAGCTTCTTTGGCGGCCAGTGTGCCAATATCGCCGGCATGATGAGCGCCATCTGTGCCGGGCCGGATTCAGGGCCTAAGGAAAAGCGGTATATGGGAGCTGTTGTTTCAGGTGCTATTACGATTGTTTTTGGCATATTTGCCTGGAAAATCGTGCCCTTTATCCAATCGCTTCCGCAGGCCTTCGTTTCATTGCTGGCCGGGTTCGCTCTGATCGGCGTCCTGCATTCCAGCCTGCAAATGGGCTTCTCCGAAAACCGCTACCGGCTAAGCGCGCTCGCAGCCTTCATCGTCACTTTGTCAGGCATAAGCTTTCTCCATATCAGCGCACCCGTTTGGGGACTCATTGCCGGGGCGGTATTGGCCCGGACAATAGAAAGATAAGTGGTTGACAGGCACCACCCGAAATCTGGCGAATATATCGAAGAGGTGTTAATAGATTGAAAGAATTGCAAAGCTTTATGAGAGAGTATCAAAAAGAGATGGGCTGGGAGATCAGCGATGAGAATTATGCCAGGAGCCGCGATTCCCTATTAAATAACTATATGCTGCTGACAACCGAAGTAGCGGAGGTTGCTGAAGAGCTGCGCAAGGCCTTTAACCTTGTCCGCGAATATGCCGAAGAAGGAATGGATGAAGAACTGGCCTTTCAATTAGCTAGTGATCAAGTAAAAGAAGAACTTGGCAAAGAACTCGCAGACTGCCTGGCCTATCTGATTAAATTCTATAACTTCTTTGGCATTGACTTGGAGGAGAGTTTTTACGGGAAAATGGATGAAGTCAGGAAAAGAAGGAATAAGGATGGGAGTTTGGCAGAAAAATAGATAGTTTGCAGCAATATAGATTGTAATGTCCTTGAGTGAATTTCACGAAACTTATTAGATAGGAGAACAGCCATGACCATCATGCAGGACAAAATCACAAGCCTTCTGGAAATAAACCGCAGTTTAACCCAGTCTCTTGACCTGGAGGAGATTCTAAAGAGGCTGGTGCAAGCTGCCTTTGATTTAGTAGACCATGCTGACACGACCATTCTTTACACGTTAAAGGAAGATGGATTATTGCATTTTTCCAGCGGGGTTGGGGTGGAGACAGGCTTTATGAGCCAGGTGAAGTTTGAGTCTGGTGAATCCTTGACGGGACAGGTATTTCTGACTAAAAAGGGCGTCATTGCATCAGGACCTGAGTTCAGGGAGCATATGAGCCGTATGTCTGAGACAAATTATGTTCATTTTTTTAATGGAGTCTACCGGCGTGAAGTAAAGAGCGGTATCGTTGTCCCATTGGTTTATAAGGAGAATTGCATCGGTGTGCTTGTGGTGGATAACTTCGACAAGGATGTACAGTTTACTGAAGCTGACTTTCAAGTGCTGGAGGTGGTGGCAGACCAGGCGGCTATTGCCATCATGAACTCGAAGCTTTACGAAGAAGTAAGGCGGAAAAATGAGGAACTGAGCCAATCCCTTGATATCCACCGGAAATTTACGAAGATTCTGCTGGAGGGAAGGGGGACTTCGTATATCCTGGATACCATCAGTCACATTTTGGGCTCCCCTGTCATCTTTGCAGAGTCACCAATAAATCCATCCAGTTCTTTTCCGATTATAAACTCCAACGAGCTTTTCGGATATTTCCTTCTTGATGGGCCGGTTGAACGTTTGACGAATATCCAGAAGGCTGCTCTTGAGCATGCTTCAACGGCTTTGTCACTGGAGTTTGTCAGGCAGAATACGCTTTTTGAAAAGGAAATGCACCTAAGGGAAGAGGCCTTTCATGATTTGATCAATGGCGGACGCCTGAATGCAAGGATTCTGGAAAAGTTCCGCATGAATGAGAAAAGCAGCATCGCTTGTATGATGGTGGACTGCAAGTCTGGTTTTTTATGGGATGCAGCCTCCATCCTTCAAAAAGAAAAACTCATCCGCTCGATTGAGCAGATCATCATGAAATACTGTGAAACCTCAATCGTTTTTACGAAATCAAACCAAATCATTGCACTTCTAGTGAATGGTCGAAAACGGTATGACCAGTCTCTAGCTGATGATATTCAGAGAAAAGTGAGCAGAGCTGTCATTGGTTTGGGCAGAGAGGTTGCTTTAACAGATATGACAGATACTTATCAGGAAGCTGCCGAGGCTTTATCATTTGCCAAAAACCATCAGCACAAAACCTACATCACTTATTCTGAGCTTGGTGCTGAAAGACTGTGGCTCAACACCGACCGCAGCTTGCTGAATAAATTTGTCTCCGATAAAATAGGCTCTCTTTTAAAAATGGAGCCTGAATACTTAAAAACGATGCAAGCCTTTCTGGCAAATAATCAAAGCCATAAACAAACAGCAGAAGAGATGCATATTCATCCCAATACCCTTGCCTACCGGCTTAAAAAAATCGAGAGTGAACTGCAGCTGGATTTTTCCCGGAAAGAAGATTGGATTACAGTGGTCCTGGCATTCCAGGTCTTTGATTTTTTAAACCCATAATTGGTGCTAGTCACAAAGAAAAGAAGGATTATTTGGCTGTTGGCACATGTACATCGAATATTCAAAATATTATAATAACCTAAACTTGTTATGATAAGGAGAGATTGGATGAGTACAGAGGTTAATAGCCAGAAAACAGTGGCCGTCAATGCCGGTGCAGAAACTTTTTACAATTATATTGGCGGGGAATGGGTACCTTCAGTGACAGGGGAAACGTATCCGAGTGTGAACCCAGCCAATACAGATGAGGTACTGGGTTACTTTCAGAAATCGAATGAGATTGATGTGCAAAAAGCAATCGAGAGTGCAAAGAGGGCTTTTCCCGAATGGAAAAATACATCTCCAATCAGCCGGGGGGACATCCTTTTTAAACTGATTTTTCTCATCCAGCAGGAAAAAGAGGAATTAGCAGAAATCATTACGAAGGAAGTCGGCAAAACGATCGGGGCAGCCCGAAAGGAAGTGGATGCAACGGTTCAGGCTCTGAAGCATTTCAGCGGCGAGGCGAATCGGATTTCAGGTGAAACCGTGCCTGCGATTGATCCGAAAACCTTTGCCTGCACGATACAGGAGCCGCTGGGAGTGGTGGCTGTTGTTATGCCATTTAATTTTCCGCTCGGAATCGCCATTTATAAAATTGCACCTTCCATGCTGGCTGGAAATACGATCATCTATAAGGCTGCAAGCGATACGTCTCTAATCGCAGTGAAGGTAGTCGAGCTGTTTGAAAAGGCTGGAATGCCAGCGGGCGTGCTGAATATGATCACGGGCCCGGGTTCTGTCGTGGGAGAAGAGCTTGGAACCAATCCGGAAATTAAGGCAGTCTCGTTTACAGGCTCCTCCGATGTCGGCATCCATCTTGGCAAGCTTGTGACAGCCCATGGCGGAAAAATGCAGGCTGAAATGGGCGGGAAGAATGCGACAATTATTCTGGAGGATGCCAATCTGGAAGAGGCTGTCCAGAGCGTGGTCATCAGCGGGTTTTATAATAACGGCCAAAGCTGTACGGGAACCAGCCGCGTGATTGTGCCCCGGTCCATTTCACGAAAGGTCATTGAGCTGCTGGTTGAAAAAGCAAAGCAAGTAAAGGTTGGCGATGGGGTTCGGGAAGGAAATGACAACGGTGCGGTTGCGAATAAGCATCAAATGAATACGTATCTCCATTATGTGAATAGCGCCATCGAAGAAGGAGCGGTGCTCGAATATGGCGGAAAGCAGCTGACAGATGGCGATATGGCGAAGGGCTATTTCGTCGCTCCGACTGTTTTCAGTAAGGTTACGAAGGATTTTACAATCGCCCAGGAAGAGATTTTCGGGCCGGTTGTGGCTGTGATGGAAGTGGATTCTTACGAAGAGGCGATTGAGCTTGCAAATGATACGGAATTTGGCTTGTCATCCGCCATTTTTACAAATGACCTTCAGAAGGCATTCGATTTTGTCCGGAAAATTGAAACAGGGGTCACGCATGTGAATATCCCATCCAACCATTATGAAAACCAGCTCCCGTTTGGCGGCAAAAAAACATCCAGCATTGGGCCGCGTGAACAGGGCAGCACCGCATTGGATTTCTGGCTTGATACAAAAACAGTTTATATAAAACCTTGAGGAGGGAGAGGATGAAAAACATAGGAGTAATTGGCTGCGGGGCCATGGGAAAGGGTATTGTGAAAAATTTAATCAAAAACGGGTATAAGGTGTTTGCTTATGATCCAAGTCAGGATGCACTGGCGAAATGCGAGACGCTGGGGGCCATTCCCCAGCCTTCTCCATTCGAGGCAGCAAGACAGGCGGATCTAGTAATTTCTTCATTGCCTGGACCAAGTATTGTGAGAGATGTTATGATGGGTGGAAGCGGAGTCTTTCCTGCTTTAAAGCCTCACAGTTTCGTGCTGGATATGAGCACCATTGACCCAAAAACAGCCCAGGAGTTGAATCAGGCTGCAAAGGAGCAAGGCATCCATTTTTATGACTGTCCGTTAAGCGGGGGACCTAAGGGTGCTGATGCCGGTACGCTGACCATAATGGTTGGGGGAGACGATAGATATTTGCCGGACATTCGCCCGGTCCTGGAGAGCGTAGGAAAGGATATCTTTCTGCTCGGCCCTTCAGGATCAGGCCAGGTGGCAAAGCTGTGCCATAATATGCTGGTTGCATTAACGACTGCAGGCCTGGGGGAGGTCCTTGCAGTGGGCGAGAAAGCAGGTGTCAGCCGGTCTCAGCTGGCGGAAGTCATTCAAAGCGGGTCTGCGCATAATCGCGTGCTGACCGTATTCGGTGAAAATATCCTTCAGGATACATACGAGAATGTGCTGTTCAGCCTGGAGCACATGAATAAGGATATTCACTTATACAAAGACACAGCTGAATTTTATAGCGAAGATTCTCCTTTGGGCCAGCTGGTGTGCGATATCTATGAAAAGGCGATGGAGCAAGGGAAGGGCAAGCTTGATTCTTCCGCCGTGTGCGGATCTATCTAGTAATCTTTTAATCCAGGGGGGAGAACATGAAAAACGAAAAGACAGAAATTTTAAAAGATTGGCGCTTGCATGCCGTTGTGCTGGTTCTGGTTGCGGCCACCGAAGCGATTGGACAGATCAGCTTTAAAGTAGGCGCAGGGGTTATTCTGCTGCTGCCTATGCTTTATGCTTTTTTCCTGGGGCTGGGTCTTTATTTCACTCCGCTTATTAAGGAAAAACAGGCTAAAAATGCAGAGCCCCTCATCGTGCTTGGGGTTACTCTTTTAATTGCGAAAATTGGCGTAACAATTGGGCCGCAAATCGAGGCAATCATTGCGGCAGGGCCATCATTATTGCTGCAGGAACTTGGTAACTTGGGAACGATCTTATTTGCACTGCCAGTGGCCATTTTTCTTGGCTTTAAAAGAGAAGCCATTGGCATGACCCACTCGATTGGCCGGGAGCCGAACGTCGGGCTGATTATGAATAAATACGGATTTGATTCGCCAGAAGGCAGAGGAGTAATGGCAATTTATATTTTCGGTACTGTGTTTGGTGCTGCCTTCCTGGGATTGATTTCCGGATTTCTGGCCACCATTACCCCGCTCCATCCGCTGTCTTTCGCGATGGCATCAGGGGTGGGAAGCGGCAGCATGATGGCTGCTGCCAGTGGATCGCTTGTCGCTGCCTTCCCTGAAATGGAGGCGCAGATTGTTGCCTTCGCAGGCGCCAGTAACCTGCTTTCACTTTCTACAGGGCTGTATGCAAGTATTTTCATTGGATTGCCTCTTACTGAAAAGCTGTACAGCATCATGATGAAGCGTAAAGAGAAAAAGGCTGCGGAAAAAGGGGGAGATATCCATGCTTAAAAACATAACAGAGTGGTTCCTGATTTTAGGCATATTCGGTCTTTCGGCGCTGATAGGCAACTGGGTAGGCTACGATATCCTGCCGTCTGCAGCCATTCCAGGCATGCTTGTATTAATTGTCATCAGTGTGCTCGGGCTGATTCTTGAAAAAGTGCTGCCAGGCAATATCCCGAGCGTCGGATATATCGGGATTATCGGAATCATCGTTTCCATTCCAGGAGTACCAGGATCTGAATATGTTGTCGAATGGACAACCCAGGTCAATATTTTGGCTCTTGCTACCCCAATTCTGGCTTATGCAGGCATCTCAATCGGAAAGAACTGGGCTGATTTTTCCAAGCTGGGCTGGAGAAGCATTATTGTTGCAGTCTTCGTGTTTTTCGGAACCTTCATCGGATCTGCAGTTATTGCTGAGATTATTTTACGTATGCAGGGAATTATTTAATGAATTGCGGCCTGGCAGGCTGATATCTGCCGGGCTTTTTGCTCTGCATCTGTCATTTTTTAGCACTGCCTCAAAATATATCGGTCAAAAATGCCATTTTATCGGCCGGTTTTCCGATATATCGGTTACTTCGCGTTCCATCAACAATCTATTAATCTCACAGAGAAAAAAACAAATAAGAAAGAGTGAATAGCATGAACCTTTATGGACAGTTAATAAAAGATTATGACCAGGAACTAACCCACTCAGGTGTAAACGGTGAAAGATTGGCCTCAAGACTTGATGAGCTTTCAAGGATAGGCCTCTTGGATAGCGGCGGGGTGACACGCCCAGGCTATTCTGCCGAAGAGAAAGAAGCAAAAGAGCTAGTAATCAAGTGGATGAAAAACGCTGGTCTTACTGTGACGGCAGATGGAGCAGGAAATGTATTCGGCAGATTGGAAGGAAACACGGAAGGACCTTCAATCGCTTCGGGTTCCCATGTTGACAGTGTTCCAAATGGAGGGCACTTTGATGGGCCATTGGGTGTTCTTTCGGCTTTGGAGGTCGTAGAGTCATGGAAAGAAACAGGATACATACCAGAGAAGCCGTATGAGGTTGTGATTTTCTCAGATGAAGAGGGTTCGAGATTCAAGAGCAGCTTAACAGGCAGCCGGGCATTTATGGGTCAACTGAAGCCGGAAGAAATGGATAGCCTGCGGGATGAGAATGGCAAATCGTTTCGCGACGTATTGAACGAATATGGAAGCAGTGCGGAAGCGTGCTTAAAGGCAGGAGAAAACAGACGTGAAATCGAAACCTTTGTGGAAGTCCATATTGAGCAAGGGAAGGTGCTGGAAAGAGAGAATCAGCCAGTTGGAGTGGTAAAAGGCATTGCAGGGCCAGCCTCGCTGGAGGTTACCTTTACAGGAGAAGCTGGACATGCAGGAAATACGCCGATGGCTGGACGAAAAGATCCGCTGGTGGCTGCCTCATTGTTTGTAGCTACCATTGAGAAATTTCCAAAGCAGGTCAGTGATACAGCTGTTGCCACTGTCGGCAAGCTGAACGTGCATCCAAATGGTTTCAATGTCATTGCCCAGAAAGTAATACTAACGGTTGATATCAGGGATATTTTTGAAGAAACCCGGGATCAGCTGCTTGATCAAATTAAGACCAAAGCGGTGAAAATAGCAGAGGAACGAAGTATTGATGTGCAAATGAAGCTGAATGCCAAAATCAAACCTCTGCCAATTCATGAAAGTCTGCAGGCAGGTATAGCAGAATCCCTGACTAAGTTCAATATTAATCCTGTTTACATTCCGAGCGGAGCCGGCCATGACACGATGATCGTCGGCACGGAAATGCCAGCCGCCATGCTGTTCGTCCGCAGCAGGGATGGCATCAGTCACAATCCGCGGGAATGGACATCATTAAATGACTGTGTACATGGTGTACATGTTTTGAAAGATTTTGTTGAAGGGCTTATGAAAAAATAGTAAAAAGGAGAAATCCCCATGATTATCCGCCATATAAAACCAGCAGACGCCGAGGCGCTGGCCGGCCTGATCACACAAGCAGAAAACGAATCAGACTACATGCTTTTCGAGCCAGGTGAAAGGAAGACCTCAGCCGAGGCACAAGGAAAAAGAATTGAAGCCATTCAAAAAGAAGATCATTCGACCATCATCGTCGCGGAAAAAGATAGCCGATTGATCGGCTTTGTAATGGCAATTGGCGGTGCGGCAAGGAGAAATAAGCACTCAGCCTATCTCGTTGCCGGTATCCTCAGCGAACACAGAGGCCAGGGCATCGGCACCAAGCTGTTTGAAGAGCTTGACCGCTGGGCGCGTAAACACGATATCCACAGGCTGGAACTTACAGTTGTTATCCGTAATCAGGCAGGAGTCGCCCTTTACAAAAAGGCGGGATTCCAGATTGAAGGCACTAAGAAACATTCGCTTTTGATAAACGGTGAATTTGTCGATGAATACTATATGGGTAAGCTGTTATAAAAGAAAGGCCATTTTCTGAACACAGAAAATGGGCCTTTCTTTTTTTTGTACTTCTGCCAGGTAAAATATCCTATTTTAACATTTAAAAACCCTGAAATATCAAGGGAAGGGCCCATAAAATTTCACGGAATAAAACAAAAAATCAGAATTTTAATTGAATTCTAATCCTGTAATCTTGTATACTTGTAATACAAGTTTGAAAAAGCGCTTACATTTCTAATGGAAAGGGAGGATTTTATGATTCAAAAAAAGTGGAAGATTATCATATCGGTTCTGACACTTGTTTTCATTGCCATTGTTGGCGTGCGGACAGCGGCCGAGAACAAGGATAAAAAGTTCGTATCCGTTGCCACCGCTTCAACAGGAGGTACATATTATCCGATTGGGGTTGGAATGGCTAATATTTGGAGCAGCCATTTAAAAGGAGAGAAAATCCAGGCGAGCGGCCAGTCTTCAGCCGGCTCCATTGAAAATATTGAACTGCTTCGTGAAGGGGAAGCACAGCTCGCCATTCTTCAGGGGTTAATTTCGTCCCAGGCCTATGCCGGTGATGGCTCCTTTGAAGGCAAGCGCTATGAGGATTTGCGCACGATCTCCATGCTCTGGCCAAATGTGGAGCATTTTGTGCTGATGAACAGCAAGATCGAAAGCGGAACTATCGACGATATAAAAGGAACGCAATTTTCTGTAGGGCCGCAGGCAAGCGGTACGGAGCAATCTACAGTCGTGATGATGGAAGGCCTTGCGCTCACGAAAAAGGATATTTCTCCTGAGTATCTTGGCTACAGTGACACGGTTTCCGCGATGCGCGACGGGAGATTGGATGGAGGTTCCCTTCCGGCAGGTATTCCGATTTCCGCTGTAACAGATATGTATGCAAGTAATGTGAAAGCATCGATTTTGGAAGTAACTGACGAGCAGCTGGATGCCATTAATGCAGTATCTGACAGCTGGTACCGCTATGTGATTCCTGGAGGAACATATCCGCGTATTGACGAAGATATCAACACCATTGCCCAGCCGAACCTTTTATCCACAACAAAAGAAATGGACGAAGAAACAATCTATGTTTTAACCAAAACGCTCTATGAAAATCTGGATGAAATGTATGAGGTTCATAGCTCTGCCAAGGAAATGACACTGGAAACCGCCCTTGATGGAGTATCTGTTCCATTGCATGCCGGAGCTTACAGATATTTTAAAGAAGCAGGTCTTGATATACCTGAAAATCTAATTCCGCCGGAAGCGAAATAAAGGAGGGAAATCGATGACAAAATCAACAACCGAACCCATTGTACAGCCAGCCGATCTGGATAAAGAAGCAGGCGGCGGCATGCGGCTGCTGGAGGGTCCATACAAAAAAGCGGCTGCCATCATTGCTGTTTTGTTTTCTGTTTTTGCTATTTATTCGAATGGATTATCCAATATTCAAGAGATTTATAGAAACCTGATTTTCCTGGGCATCCTGCTGGTTATGACTTTTTTCTATTATCCGGCCGGAAAATCTTCCAATCAAAAAAGGTTTACAGCCCCTGATTACGTATTTGCGGCGCTTGCCATTGCAGGTCTTGGCTACCTGCTCCTGAATTACACAACGATTCATGTGGACCGGGGCTCCCAGCCGATTATGATTGATTATATCTTTGGAGCCATAACGATCATCGTCCTCCTGGAAGCTTCAAGACGGGCAGTTGGGATCTTTATCCCGATCCTGTGTGGAGGCGCTATTGTATACGCCCTGTTTGGCACCTACTTCCCATGGATTTTCGGGCATGCCGGCTTTTCACTGGAACGCCTGCTGTACCGTCTTTATATGACGACGGAGGGCGTGCTGGGGTTAACACTATCGACGGCCTCCACGTTCATCGTCATGTTCGTCCTGTTTGGTGCCTTCCTGTCTGTCAGCGGTGCCACCCAGCTTTTCAATGATCTCGCCCTTTCCATTGCAGGCAGAAAGCGTGGAGGCCCTGCCCAAGTGGCGGTCATCTCCAGTGCACTGACAGGATCATTGAGCGGAAGTGCAGTGGCCAACGTCGCGACAACAGGAGCTTTTACGATTCCATTGATGAAATCCATTGGTCTTAAGCCTAAGTTTGCCGGTGCCGTAGAAGCGGCTGCTTCAACAGGCGGAATGATCATGCCGCCGATTATGGGCGCTGCCGCATTCATTATGGCCGGTTTCCTTGGAATCTCTTATACAACGGTCATCCTGGCAGCGATCATTCCAAGCTTTCTCTACTATATCGCACTGATTTTTGCCATTGATATTGAAGCGAAAAAGCAAGGCCTGAAAGGCATCAGTAAAGAAAATATCCCGAATGTCGTCCAAATCCTGAAGGAACGCGGTGTCCTGCTTATTCCAATCATCGTTGTCATCACAACACTATTAATGGGAAAGACAGCTCTATTTGCCGGATTTGCCGGAATCGGTGCAGTCATTGTGGCGAGCTGGCTGGCAAAGGATAAATCTTCAAGAATCACGATCTCTAAAACAATTGAAGCTTTCATTGAAGGCGGAAGAGGGACGATTCAAGTCGGGATTGCCTGCGCCGCCATCGGAATCATCATCTGCGTTGTCACCATGACAGGAATTGGATCTACATTAGCTTATAATATTGTTGAATTAACGGGTGGTCAGCTTTGGCTGATTTTAATCGTCGTCATGCTCACCTGCATCGTTTTAAGTATGGGGCTCCCATCCACAGCTCTTTATATCGTCGTTGCGGTTACGGCAGCTCCTGCACTTGTGGAGGCTGGCGTTAATCCAATCGCTGCCCATTTCTTTGTGTTCTGGTTTGGTGCATTGTCCAACATTACGCCGCCTGTGGCTCTGGCATCATATACCGCAGCGGGACTGGCTGGCGCCAATGCGATGCAGACATCATGGGAGGCGCTTAGAATTTCACTTCCGGGCTTTATCATTCCGTTCATGATTGCCTATAACCCTATTATTCTGCTTCAGGCAGCAGAGGGAGAAACGGTATCCATTTTATCAGTCGCATTAGTGGTCATCACAAGCACACTGGGCATTTACGCCCTAGCAAGTTCGCTTGGAAATTACCTGAATGCCAAGCTGACGATACTTGAAAGATTCCTAATGTTTGCAGGGGCATTAATGCTGATTAAACCAGGCATGATCACAGATATTGCCGGACTTGGGCTTTGTGTGTTTGCGATTCTCTTCCACATCATCAGAGTAAAGAAAAGCAGTTCAGTCGAAATCACCATATAAGGAGCTAACATCCATGAAAATCGAACGAAAAAAAATCTCGGCCCAGGTGCTGGATCAGCTGAAGGAAATGATAAAAGACGGCAAGTTCTCGCCAAATGAGCCGATGCCATCCGAGAATGAGCTGGCCAAACTGTTTGGCGTCAGCCGTGCGCCTGTTCGAGAAGCATTGAGCGTATTATCTGCCAGCGGGATTATTGAATCCAGGCAAGGCGGCCGCAGCTTCGTCAAAGAAGTTAATATGGCAGACATGCTTGGTTCGTTAGCGATTGAATATATCCCCGTGGAACAGATTTTTGAGCTATTGGAAATGCGGAGGATTATGGAGACACAGGCAGCAGCTATTGCTGCCTTGCGTCGTGATGAGGCCGATCTGGAAAAAATGAAACTGGCGCTCGATCAATTTGAGATTACGCTGACGAATCCTGAAGCGGTAGGCGATCTGGCAGACGTTAATTTTCATAAACACCTGATCGAAGCAACGAAAAATCGTTTCATGATACAGGTAATGGAAAATATCGATGATCTGTACCGAAAAGCAATTGCCTTTTCCCTTAAGAAGAATGTGGGTCTTCCGGCAAAGCGCGAACAGGTTTTTCAGGAGCATATGAGCATTTTTACAGCTATTAAAGAACAGGATGAAGAAAGAGCGGCAAAGGCGATGCGAGTGCATCTTGAGAATGTTACAAAGAAATTGAAGGTGAACGAAGGGGAAGGAAAGAAGGTGCCATTGTGATCACCGAACAAATTGTTGAGCGGCTGAAAAGCATCATGGGATCAGAAAATCGCGTTTTGCTTGAAAAAGCAGACCTGGTTTCTTATTCATACGATGGCTCATTTGGAGCCTATATTCCGGAGATCATCCTGCAGCCAGTTTCGACTGAGGAAGTGGCAGGCATAGTAAAGCTCGCCAATGACATGAAAATACCAGTCTATCCAAGAGGCAGGGGAACGAGTCTAAGTGGAGGCCCGCTCCCTGTCCATGGCGGGATGGTCCTTGATTTTTCCAGGTGGACCCAGAAGCTGATCATTGATCCGGAGGATACCGTTGCGATTGTATCTCCCGGAGTCATCACAGCTGATATTGACCGTGAAGCGCAGCGGAATGGGCTGATGTATCCGCCAGACCCAAGCAGTTCCCATGTTTCTACAATTGGAGGGAACCTTGCTGAGAATGCCGGCGGGCCGCGCGGTTTAAAGTACGGAGTTACGAAGGATTATGTATTGGGCCTCGAGATCGTCACGCCAGAAGGGGACGTTATCCGAACAGGCGGGCGGACGGTCAAAAACGTCACAGGCTATGACCTGACGAAGCTGATCGTTGGGTCGGAGGGGACGCTGGGCATCATCACAGAGGCCACCCTTCAGCTGATTCCAAGGCCGCAGGCCACCCAGACGATGATGGTCATATTTGATGACATTATTGATGCCGGAAAAGCGATCTCGGCTGTGCTCACTTCCGGCATCCTGCCTTCCAAAATGGAAATCATGGATCAGGCTTCCATCAGGGCGGTGGAAGAGTTTCAGCCAATCGGTCTTCCAATAGATGTGGATGCCATTATCCTGATTGAGCTTGATGGCCATCCAATTGCCATAAGGGATGAAAGCGAACAGGTGAAGCAGGTGTGCCTGGACGTCGGGGCAAGGGAAGCCATCATTGCTAGGGATGAGGAATCTGCCGAGAACCTGTGGAAAGCGAGAAAGCTCGTTTCCCCTGCGATTGTCAGGAAAAAGCCAACGAAAATTTCCGAGGATGCTACCATTCCAAGAAGCAAGATTCCTGAAATGTTCAGAAGGCTTCAGGAAATCAAAGCAAAATATGAAATTGACTTAGTCGTATTCGGCCATGCGGGTGATGGAAATCTGCATCCGAATATCATTGCAGATAAGCAGGATAAAGAAGAGATGAAGCGTGTGGAAAAAGCAGTAGAGGAGATTTTTACAGCAGCGATTGAATTGGGTGGAACCCTCTCAGGCGAGCATGGAATCGGGACCATGAAGGCGCCGTTTATGGAGATGGAGCTTGGGGAAGCGGGACTGGACATGATGAAACGAATGAAAAAAGCGTGGGATCCGAACAACATTATGAATCCGGGCAAGATTTTTCCCGAGACAAAAGGACAAAAGCTGGTGTTAGTCCATGACTAGCCAGCTTGCCTATAAAGAAACGTTCGACTGTGTCCAATGCGGCTATTGTCTTCCAGCATGTCCCACATACGCCAGCATGGGGAAAGAAAGTCATTCTCCACGGGGCCGGATCAATCTTGTGCAAATGGCGGCGGAAGGAAAAATAACCATCGATGAAATGACAGAATCGATGGAGCTCTGCCTTGGCTGCCGCGCCTGTGAGACGGCATGCCCAACGAATGTGCAATATGGAAAAATTCTCGAATCATTTAAGGAAGTAAAGGCTGCCGAAGCACCAGCTCCATTCATGGAGAACTTGGCTCTGCAGAAGGCATTGCCGAATAAAAAATTGCTGTCAGCCATGAGAGCTTCACTTCGGGCCTATCAAAAAACGGGTATGGACACCTTGGCCCGCAAAAGCAAGGTGCTAGGCATTCTTCCCGAACAGCTTCGTGCTTTTGAAGAAATAGCACCTCCTGTGGAAATGCCAAATAAACAGCTGAGAACAGGCAGCCATAGCCTTCGGCGTGAGCCGAAAGCCCGCGTCGCTTTTTTTACAGGGTGCATTATGGATGTGTTTTTTGCCAAGATCAATGACCTCAGCATCAAGCTGCTGAGGCATGCTGGCTGTGAAGTCACTGTGATCAAGGAACAGACCTGCTGCGGCGCGCTGCAGAACCATAGCGGAGATTCGGGAACATCCAGGAAACTGGCGAAGGAAAATATTGCGGCTTTTGAAAAAGGGAACTTTGATTATGTGGTTAATGCGATTGGCGGCTGCGGTGCGATGCTCGTTGAATATGATCACCTTCTCGCAAATGATCCGGAATGGGCAGAGCGTGCCAAGGTGTTCGCACAAAAGAATAAGGATGTAAGTGTAATACTGAACAAACTCGGAATCAGTTTCAGCCGGGAACTCTCAGGTGCTGTGACCTATCAGCCATCCTGCCATCTGTTAAATGTGCAGAAGGTGGCGGACGATCCCGTTCAGCTCCTCGAAAGCATACCAGGCATTACATATGTTCCGCTTCCGAAAGGGGATATGTGCTGCGGATCGGCGGGGATTTATAATATTGTCCACTACGAAGAATCCATGGAAATCCTTGATGCCAAAATGGAACATGTCCAAAAGATCTCGCCGGACATCATCGTCACGTCCAACCCTGGATGCCATTTGCAGATGGGCCTCGGGGTTAAACGCGAAGGGCTTGAAGACAAGGTCCGTGTTGTCCATATTATTGAATTACTGGCAGAAGCCTGCGGGATTGATCATAAATAAGAGAAAGGGTGGAGGATCATGTATGATTACATCATTATTGGCGGGGGCATTGTTGGCCTGTCAACAGGAATGGAGCTGCTGAGCCGGTTTCCTTCAGCAAAAGTGGCCATCCTGGAAAAGGAAAGCCATGTAGCGGCACACCAGACGGGCCATAACAGCGGTGTCATCCATTCCGGAATATACTATAAACCCGGAAGCTATAAAGCCAGGCTTGCCAAAAAAGGCAGTGAATCCATGACGGAGTTTTGCCGGGAGCATGGTCTTGAAGTGGATATCTGCGGAAAAGTCATTGTCGCGAGCGAAGATTTCGAGCTCCCGCTATTGGACGATCTATATCAGCGCGGTTTAGACAATGGTCTTGGCATCCGGATGATTGACCATGGAGAGCTCCATGAAATCGAGCCGCACGTGAATGGAAAAAAGGCAATTCATGTGCCAATGGCTGGCATTGTCAACTATAAGCAGGTTTCGGAAAAAATGGCTGAGATCATCACAGCAAAAGGCGGGGACATCCTGCTGAATCATAAAGTACTAGCCATTGACGAAACGGCTCAGGAAGTAATCGTCCAGACCAGCATGGGAGAGGTAAGGGGAGCATACTATGTAAACTGCGGCGGCCTGCAGTCAGACAGGATCGCCAAGCTTGCCGGATTGAAAACGGATGTCAAAATAGTGCCATTCAGGGGCGAGTATTTCATGCTCAAACCGGAGAAAAGCAGCCTTGTCAAAAATCTGATCTATCCTGTGCCAAATCCCAACTTCCCGTTCCTCGGGGTCCATTTTACCCGCATGATTAACGGAGCCATTGATGTTGGCCCAAATGCCGTTCTAAGCTTTAAGCGGGAGGGCTATAAAAAGACGGATCTCAATGTGGCAGACCTTATGGAGGTTGTGGCTTATAAAGGCTTCTGGAAGCTGGCAAAGAAATATATGAAAGAGGGAGTGGAAGAAATGATCCGCTCAGCATCCAAGGAGCTCTTCATGAAAAATGTCCAGAAGCTCATGCCGGACATCCAGAAGGATGATATTGTTCCCGGGCCGGCCGGTGTCAGAGCGCAAGCCTTGAAGGATGATGGCTCATTAGTCGATGACTTTTTCATTGTGCCGAGCAAACGCTCCATTCATGTTCTAAATGCACCATCTCCGGCCGCGACGGCATCCATTGAAATTGGAAAAGAAATCGTCAGGAAGATGGACGGAATGTTAAAGATGGAATCAGCTGTTTAAGTAATTGGAGAATAATTCAAAATCCCCTGAACCATAATATGGAAGAAAGGGGATTTTTACATGAAAGCTACTACAGTGATCAGGCTGCTTCATTTGGTCATTCCTTGGCTGACCATATTTTTTCTGCCTAAAAAGTCCTTCAATAAATTTTCCACCGTCTCGGTTTTTGCCGGAATTTTAGTGTTCATTATGAGCATCCTGGCCATTCCTTTTAAATGGTGGACAGTTGAGGGCGGACACTTTAAGAAATTGCTCAATGATTTAACCTTCATACTGGGCCCGTTTTTTATCGGGACCTTATGGATTTTTCATTTTACCTTCGGAAACTTTAAGCGTTATCTGGCTGTCAACGCTATCATGGATTTTCTATTCGCCTATCCGCTTAATTATTTGTATGAAAAATTTAATTTATATAAGCTGGTCAAATTTAAGCCCATCTATATTTTCCTGTTCTTCACCACCTACGCATGGATTATTTATGGATACCAGGAATTTTTTCATCGTAACCACAGATAAGAAAAAAGCCGCTCCATCATGGAACGGCTTTTCTCGTCAGCATTCTCCATTATGACACTCGACCCCGATCACACGGAAGCCATTTGCATCCAGTTCTTTCTTGATTTTATCCAAGGTTTCTTCTGTCGTATCCTTCGGCAATGTAAAAAGGATACGGCGGATCAGGCTGACATGGAAGTTGGATGAGTCCAGTGAAATGACTCCCTGTATATCGCTATATTTACTGATGATGCTGCTTATCTTTTTCAGTGTTCCCTGTGTGCCATAGCTTCCCACAGTCAGGGTATAGCTTCCGCGGTTCAGTCCCCACGCTTCCTCCAGCAGTTCCAGTACGGCCGCATGTGTCAGCAAACCGACAAACTGCCCATTTTCATTTTCAACCGGCAGATAAGGATATCTCTTCAGCGTGAAAAAGGCTTTCATGAAAGAGTCATCCTCATCAATTACGGTCTGCTGGTCTTTAGCCAGGACCGTAATGGGTTCATCCAAAGAATGATTCTCCTTATATTCTAAAATATCAACCTTATAGATATTGCCGGCAAACTTTGTATGTGTGGCATCCAGAATAGGGACACAGCGGTAACCAGTTTCGTTTAGAAACTGCAGCGCCTGTTCCAAATTAAAGGTTTCATCACAAAACCGGACATCTCTTTTCTCTACCATCTGATGGCGAATCAGCATTCCAGCATCCTCCTTTACCCCTAACCTTCTCTATTCTATGCCGGTGCCTTTTTGGCAATGATAAGAAATTAAGTGAATCCCCCTGCGAAAACTTGTAAAATAAGAAAAAGCCATCATCAGGAAAGGTGCTGAAAAGAACGTGGAAAGCATTACAGTTGTATCGCTGCTGGATGTGATTGGAGAACTGTTTTCCGATGAGATTTCCATAGCGGTTTCCAATACAAGTGAATATATCTATTACCGGCCGAGCAAGCGCATCGATTTGAAAATCAGGCCGGGTGACAGGGTGAAGGAAGGAACCATCGCCTATAAGGCTTTAGGGACACAGCAAAGAGTGTCGGAGTTTATTGATCGCGATGTATTCGGTGTTCCGTACCACGGCATGGCGGTTCCATTTTTGCATGAAGGAAAGCTTGAAGGCTGCGTAACCGCTATTTTTCCGGCTTTGAAGGACGGCAAATCGGTTGTGACAATGAAAACGAATGATGGCTGGATTCCGATTCCTTTTTCCGAGGTTGTCTACCTTGAGGCAAAGGATAAGAAGACCTATGTACATACTGGCGGCAATTCAGGCACCCATAATTACTCGCTTCAGGATTTTGAGTATTCGCTGCCGAAGGACAGTTTTATCCGCTGTCACCGCTCCTACATTGTAAATGTCAATCATATCAAGGAAATCTTTCCTGACACGCATTCCACCTTTCTCCTCGTCATGAAAAATGGGGACCGGGTGCCTGTCAGCCAGTCTTACTCCAGCTATTTCCGGAAATTGCTTGGTTTTTAGAAAATTCTTTCTGTTTCAGCTTTATAATTTGCTGTTTTATCCGAATTTTCCGTAAGATTATCGGAAAAGTCCTGGCTCCCTCTTTATCCGGGTAAAATGATTATATATATCATGGCAAAGGGGAGGAGCAACATGGAGAAAAATATAGATCGGATTCGCGACAGCCGCCTGCATGACCGGGTAGTTACACCTGAAGAAGCAGCATCCTGGATTCAGGATGGTATGACTCTGGGGCTAAGCGGCTTTACACGTGCGGGCGATGTGAAAGCGGTGCCATTCGCGCTGGCTGACCGTGCCAGGCATGAGAGTTTTAAGGTGAATGTGTATACTGGGGCTTCTTTGGGATCTGATGTGGATAAGCTTTTTGCGGAAGCAGGAATTTTGGGAAAAAGGCTGCCATTTCAGGCCGATCCGACCATGAGAAAAGGGATTAACCAGGGGGATTTCTTATTTATCGATCAGCATTTATCCCACACGGCAGAGCTTGTGCGCGCGAAGGTCATGGATCCTATTGATTTCGCTATTTTGGAAGCGGTTTCTATTGCGGAGGATGGGCTGATCATTCCGTCTACTTCAATAGGAAACTCGTTATCTTTCGCTGAAAATGCCAGACATATCATCATTGAAATCAATCTTGCCCAATCCACGCAGCTGGAAGGCCTGCATGATTTATATGAACCTGGCAGGCAGGGGGAACGGAATCCGATTCCGCTGACGAAAGCCGGCGACCGGATCGGCATTCCGGGAATTAAAGTGGATTTGGATAAGGTGAGGGGTATCGTATTTACGAATCAGCAGGACTCTCCGTCGAGGATCGTGCCGCCGGATGAAGAAACTGCCATCATGGCACAGCATCTGCTTCGATTTCTCCGCGGGGAAATTGAAGCAGGCAGGCTGGCAAATAGCCTGGCACCGCTGCAGTCGGGTATTGGGTCCGTAGCGAATGCCGTGCTTCATGGAATGCTCGACTCTGAGTTTGAGAATCTGGAAGTCTATTCAGAAGTGCTGCAGGATGCGGTATTTGATTTGATGGATGCCGGAAAAGTGGACTTCGCTTCCTGCTGTTCTATCACTCTATCAGATGAAAAAATGAAACAGGTTTTCAAGAACTTTGACCGATACAGGGACCGTTTAATCATGCGTCCGCAGGAGATATCCAACCATCCTGAAATAATCCGCCGCCTCGGCTTGATTTCGATCAATACAGCATTGGAGCTTGATATCTATGGAAATGTGAACTCCACCCATGTGCTTGGAACGAAAATGATGAACGGCATCGGCGGATCCGGTGATTTTGCCAGAAATGCGCGCCTTGCGATCTTCGTGACAAAATCAATTGCCAAAGACGGCAAGATTTCAAGCATCGTCCCATTCGTTTCCCATGTCGACCACACCGAGCATGATGTCGATGTCATTGTGACAGAACAAGGCTATGCAGACCTGCGAGGGCTGGCTCCAAGGCAGCGCGTCGAACTGATCATCGAGAATTGCGCACACCCTCTGTACCGCGACCAGCTTCGCGAATATTACCGGGAAGCCCTCACAAGAGGGGGACAGACTCCGCACGTACTGGAAAAAGCCCTTTCCTGGCACACAGACTTCACCAGGAATGGAACCATGCTAAAAGAAACAGCAGCAGCTGCTCCTCAGTGGAGCTTCTGCTAAAGCAGGCAGTGCCAGGCACCCATACCGCTTCATTCAGCTGGTATAGGTGCCTGGCACTTTTAATGTTACAATGATAGCTATACTAACAAAATGATTGGGTGGAAATATGAGTAAGGCTATCAAATTAATTGCAGCTTTTAAATATAAGAATGAGTTTAAGGATGGCTATCCCCTGGTAACGGAGGAATCGGTGCAGCGGATTCCTAAGGGGATTGAAGAGGGTGCGGTCATTGAACTGACTGATGAGAGCGGGCGGTTTATCGGCAAAGGGTATTATGGAAAGCAGAATAAAGGCAGAGGCTGGATTCTCTCGCGTAATCCTCAGGAAACCTTCGACGAAGCGTTTTTTGCAAATAAATTTAAAGAAGCTTTAAAAAGGCGGGAAGCTCTATTCCATGACCCAGAAACAACCGCTTTTCGGGTTTTCAATGGAGAAGGAGATGGAATCGGAGGCATCACGATTGATTATTACGATGGCTTTTACGTGATCAGCTGGTACAGTGAAGGGGTTTACAGCTTCAGAAATACAGTAATTCAGGCATTGATGAACAGTGCTGATGTCAAAGGCCTGTATGAAAAGAAACGGTTTGCTGTAAAAGGCACCTATATAGAGGATGATGATTTCGCAGCAGGGGAACGGGCATCTTTTCCGCTGATGGTGAAGGAGAATGGAATCAGCTTTCCCATTTATCTCAATGATGGCGCCATGGTAGGTGTATTTCTTGATCAGAGGCATGTCCGGAAGACAATCAGGGATAAGTATGCCGAAGGAAAAACGGTACTGAACACGTTCTCTTATACGGGCGCTTTTTCAGCGGCAGCCGCATTAGGGGGAGCAGTGAAAACAACCAGTGTCGACCTTGCCAACCGCAGCAAAAGCAAAACCATCGAAATGTTCAGCGTCAATGGCATTGATTTTGAGGCACAGGATATTATTGTGGAAGATGTGTTCAACTACTTCAAATACGCCGTTCGGAAGCAGCTGAAATTTGATATGGTCATCCTTGACCCTCCAAGCTTTGCCCGTTCCAAAAAGCATACATTCAGCGCCAGAAAAGATTACCCGGAACTGCTCGCACAGGCCATTCAGATAACTGAAAAGAATGGAATCATTGTGGCATCATCAAACTGCAGCACATTCAACATGAAAAAATTCAAAGACTTTATCAAAAAAGCATTCACACAAACAGGGGACCGCTACAAAATCCTTGAGGAATTCACCCTTCCTGAAGACTTCCGCACCATTAAGGAATTCAAAGAAGGAGACTATCTTAAAGTAGCATTCATACAGAAGCTGTAAATAAAAGAATGACAGGCACCTATACCAATTGGTAAAGGTGCCTGTCACCTTTTATTGATATTTAGCCCGCAGTTCCTTCATCTCTTCTACAAGTTTTTTCCCGATTTCCTGTGAAAAGTCTTCATAGACAGGATCCAGCTTAGACTGCCATGTCTGTTTTTCTTCAGATGTAAGCTCATGAATTTGAATGGAGGAATTCTGCCTGATTTTTTCAAGCAGTTCTTCGTTCATTTCAAAAGCCATCCGGCTGTTCCAGGCGGTTGTTTCTTCCATTGCCTCGAGCAGAATCTTCTTTGTTTCCTCTGTCTGCTCATTCCAGACCTTCTCGCTCATCATCACTGCATATCCAAGATAGCCATGATTGCTGATTGTCATATGCTTTTGCAGGTTATAAAATTTCTTTGAGTAGATGTTGGAAATGGTGTTTTCTTCACCATCCACATCGCCTTCTTCCAGGAGTTTATAAGTGGAATTGAATGAATCCTGAACTGCCTTTGCCTTCAGGCGGCTGAATTGGGCAGATATCACATCACTTTGCATAATCCGGAAGGATTGCCCTTTCAGATCCCCTGGTTTTTGGATGGGACCCTGATTTGAAGTGATCTGCTTAAATCCATTTGGCCAGTGGGCGAGCCCTTTAATGCCGTCCCCCTGCAGGGATCTCAGCAGCTGCTCGCCGATTTTCCCGTTCAGGCCTTTCATAGCAGCTTCACGCGAAGGGAACGCAAAAGGCAGATCCAGCACTCCCCATTGCGGTGAAAGCATGCCAAGCTTGGATGTGGAGGGGGCAATAAAGTGAACCTGTCCTTCTTTAAGAGCATTAATTTCTTCAATATCGGAATAGAGACTGCCGTTTGGAAATACTTCTATTTTAATATGGCCATTCGACTTTTCGGCGACAAGCTCTGCAAACTTTTGGGCTGCAAGGCCCTTCGGGGTATTTTCAGCCACCACATGGCTGAACTTGAAGACAATTTGATCCTTGAGCCCTTCCTGGTCATCATCGTAGGGAACCGCATCCCTTGGAAAAAAGCTTTGATAGCCAAAGAAGGCAGCCAGCAACAAAACCATACCGGCAAGGAGAATATAGCCTGTGGCGCTTTTCATTTGAATCCTCCTTTTTAAAACTATTAATGTTATCATACTTACAAGAATTCTATCCGTAAAGACAGAAGGGAGGGTCCCTTGTGAATCAGATGCCCATCCGCTGGAAGATTACCATCCTGTCTTATGCAGTCGTTATTTTTTCTTTATTGATTGGCGGAATGGTGGTTATTGCAAACATCCAGGAGCAGGAAGAAAAAGAGCTGAGGATACGCTCGATGAATACAGCCAGAACGGTGGCAGAGCTGTCAGATGTAAAAAAAGGAATCCTCCAGCAGCAGGGCTGGAAGACGGTTAATAAAGTCACAGAGGAAATCCGGATCATTAATGAAACAGACTATATCGTAATCATGAATATGGAGCGTATCCGCTATTCCCATCCGGTCAGGGAACTGATCGGCCAGCCATCTGCAGGTGAGGATGAGAAACCGGCTTTTGCCGAACATATTTATTTTTCCAAGGCAGAGGGAGACGTCGGTACCTTTATCCGCGCATTCATCCCGATTAAAGATGAAAGCCTCAATCAAATCGGTGTGGTCGTTGTCGGCAATAAGATCCCTTCGATTACGGAAATTATCGCTGATCTGGCCGGCGAAATCAGCATTATTGTCCTGCTGACGCTCATATTTGGACTGATCGGTTCTTTGATGCTTGCCAATCATATTAAAAAGCAGATGTTCCAGCTGGAGCCCCATGAAATCAAACGGATGCTGGAGGAAAGGACAGCCACCTTTCATTCGATCAATGAAGGCGTAATCGCGATCGATAACCAGGAAAACATTACGATTTTCAATGAAAAGGCAAAGAAAATTTTTAACGTAACTGGCGATGTCGCCGGCAAAAAAATCAGATCTGTTTTAAAAGACACCAGGCTCCCTGAAATAGTGGAGCGCAGCCGTGCAGTTTATAATGAACAAATCATTGTAAGCGGCAAGGTCATCTTAAGCACCAGAATTCCCATCCGGAAAGACAGCGAAATGATCGGAGCGGTAGCTATTTTCCAGGACCGCACGGAAGTCACGAAGCTGGCCGAAGAGCTGACCGGTGTAAAAAGCTTTGTTGAGGCGCTGAGAGTGCAGAACCATGAACATATGAACAAGCTTCACACCATTGCCGGATTGATTCAGCTCGGGAAAGCAGACAAAGCTTTAAAGCTGACGTTCGATGCGTCTGAAGAGCAGGAAAACCTCTCGAATTTCCTCAGCGATAAAATCAGGAACGATGCCATTGCAGGCCTATTATTAAGCAAAGTGCGGCGCGGAAAGGAATTGGGCATCACAGTGGTCATCGACCCAAACAGCAATCTGGAGGAGTTTCCAAGCCGCCTGGACCACCATGACTTTGTTTTGCTGCTGGGCAATCTGATTGAAAATGCGTTTGGGGCTTTTGAGCATAGTGAACGTGAAGATCGAAAAATAGATATCAGTATTGAGCAGACTGATGAGATTTGTGCGGTGCTGGTGGAAGATAACGGCAGCGGGATAGAGGAAGCGATTTTGCCGAAGCTATATGAAAAAGGATTTACCGCCAATAAATCAGGCGGGACAGGCTATGGGCTTTACCTTGTCAAACAAATTACAGAAAAAGGCGGAGGAGCGATCGAGGTTTCAACAGGCCGGGATGAAGGAGCTTCCTTTACGATCACTTTTCCAATGGAAGCGGAGGGAGAAGCATATGGCGGTTAAAGAAGAAATCAATGTGCTGCTGATTGAAGATGACCCAATGGTCCAGGAAGTGAATAGAGAATTCATTGCAAGTGTGGAAGGATTCACGATCATTGCGGCAGCCGGAAATGGTGAGGAAGGAATCAGCCTTGCGAAAAAACTGAAGCCTGACCTGGTTATTTTGGATATTTTTATGCCGAAAAAAGATGGCATTCAAACCCTTCAGGAATTTAGAAAGCAGCACCTCGATTCTGATGTCATCGTCGTTTCCGCTGCAAAGGATAAGGAAACCATCAAGCTGATGCTTCAAAATGGCGCAAGAGATTATATCATTAAACCTTTTAAGCTGAACAGAATTCAGCAGGCTCTTGAAAAATACCGCCATTACAGAGAGAGCCTGAAGGAATCAGGCACACTGTCACAGGAGCAGCTGGATGCCCTGATTTATGCAAAGCAGGCGAAGAAAGAAGCAAACAGTCTGCCAAAAGGGCTGAATGAATTCACCTTAAATGAAATTACTGCATTTATGCAGCAGCAGACCGAACCCCGCTCTGCCGAAGAAGTTGCCAACGGCATCGGCATTGCCAGAGTAACCGCCCGCCGCTATCTTGATTACCTTGAAAAAAGCGGAGCAATCCGGCTGGATGTGCAGTACGGAGGAGTGGGCAGGCCTGTCAATCGGTATGTCATAGTTTAGTTATTATATTCCGAGACCAAAATGAACAAAACATCCGTTATGACCATAAACTTCTCGCTTTTATCTGAAAACGCTATCATTCCTAATAGAATGAATAGTTAGAAAAAAGGAGATGAGATCAAAGTGAAGAAGCAGCGGATTTATAAAAATTTAACCTTTCAGGTGTTAACGGCTATTTTTATCGGTGTTATGGTCGGACTGATTTGGCCGGAAGTCGGAAAAGAGATGAAGCCGGTAGGCGATACCTTCATCAACGCAGTTAAAATGGTCATCGCCCCGATTATTTTCCTGACTATCGTCCTTGGAATCGCCAAAATGGGTGATATGAAAAAAGTCGGCAAGGTTGGCGGCAAAGCGTTTATCTATTTTGAGGTTGCTACTACACTTGCTTTAATGATCGGTCTGATCGTCGTTAATGTCATTAAACCAGGTGCAGGCCTGAACTTTAATGAATTGGAAAAAGGAGATGTTTCACAGTATACAGCCAATGGCGGAGAGGGCATCCATTGGATTGAGTTTGTAACACATATTGTTCCTTCCAACATGGTGGATGCCTTTGCAAAAGGGGATATCCTGCAGGTTTTATTCTTCTCTATTTTATTTGGTGTCGGTTTGGCTGCTCTTGGTGAAAAGGGCAAAATCGTCATTGAATTTTTGGATAAGCTATCATTGGTCTTCTTTAAAATCATCGGCTATGTAATGAAGGCAGCCCCGCTTGGAGCATTTGGAGCCATGGCCTATACAATCGGGCATTTCGGACTGGCATCACTTGTTCCGCTTGGCAAACTGATGATTTCTGTGTACGTGACGATGTTCTTATTTATCTTTGTTGTTTTAAATATTATCTGCAAAATGTACGGATTCAGCTTATGGAATTATTTGAAGTTCATCAAAGATGAAATTTTAATCGTATTAGGCACAAGTTCATCAGAATCAGTGCTTCCGAGAATGATGGATAAAATGGAGCGCATCGGCTGCTCCAAATCGGTTGTGGGTCTGGTCATTCCAACAGGGTACTCCTTTAACCTGGACGGTACATCCATTTACCTGTCCATGGCAGTTGTCTTCCTTGCACAAGTGTTCGGAGTGGATCTGACAATCGGCCAGCAGGTTACCATTCTATTAGTGCTCATGCTGACTTCAAAAGGTGCCGCGGGAGTAACTGGCAGCGGATTTATTGTATTGGCATCGACGCTTGCCGCCCTGCAGGTTATTCCTCTTGAAGGATTGGCGCTTCTTCTTGGTGTAGATCGCTTCATGAGTGAAGGAAGAGCAATAGTGAACCTGATCGGAAACGGAATCGCAACGATGGTTGTAGCAAAGAGCGAAAATGAATTTGATGAAAATAAGGCTAAAAAAGCCATTAGTGAAATGAAATTAATGAAGCAGGAACAGCAAAAACAGGCAGTATAAAAGGTAAAGGCCATTTCCAACAAGGAAATGGCTTTATTCATTGTCGAAAACCTTCCTAAGCTGACGACATTTCCTGCACCTATTTCCCGGGAAAAAATCAAGTATAAGAAGGGTTGTCTGCCTTTTCAATCAAACGTTTGATTGAAAAGTAAATTGTTGAATTACCGCGAAAAACAGACAAAATTTAGAAAGTTATAAAAATTATATGATATGATTATTCTTAAAAAAGTGACAGGCACCTATACCACTTAAGCTAACTGGTATAGGTGCCTGTCACCCGAAAGAAGGTTCACATCGTGAAGCGCCTTAAGGTTCATTATGCGTGGATTATTTTAATATTGACGTTCTTGGCGTTGCTGGCTGCACAGGGTGTACGTTTGTCGTTCGGGGCGTTCATGGCGCCATGGGAGCATGAGTTTTCTGCGAATCGCAGTGTCATATCCTTCATTGCCTTCGTCAGCTATATTGTTTTTGCCATTTCACAGCCGTATGTTGGCAGGCTGATTGACAAATATGGCATCCGCTATATTCTATCCTGCAGCATTTTGGTGATCGGTTTTTCAACACTTCTCACCTTTTTCACCACTAATGCCGTCCAGCTGATTATCATCTATGGTGTAATCGCCTCGGTTGGTTTTGGAGGTGCATCCAATGTTGCGGGAACGATGGCGGTGGCGACCTGGTTTGCCGATAAAAAGGGTATGGCCATGGGACTAATGTCTGCAGGCACTGCAGCAGGACAGCTTATTCTTGTCCCGCTGTCCTTATTCCTAATTGACCAGCTCGGGTGGAAGACAACTGTGCTCGTGCTCGGCTGCTTTTTGATTGTATTTATTTTTCCGCTTCTTCTGCTCTTTATCCGTTCGAACCCGGCTGATCTCCATATCGAGGCTTATGGAGCGAGGGTGAGTGATAATGAGAAGGGAAGGCAAAAGGAAGCACCAAAAGGAACGCTATCAATATTCCAGCTCTTAAAGCGAAAAGAATTCCTGTTTCTCATGCTCCCGTTTTTCGTGTGCGGCGTCACCACTACAGGCCTGATGGATACCCATCTTATTCCCTTTGCCCAGTATTGCGGATTTACGCCTGGCGTTACCGGAGCCGCTGTCAGTCTGCTGGCCGGCTTCAACATTCTCGGCACGGTCGTATCCGGGTTTCTTGCAGATAGGTGGAATTGCAGAGGGATCCTTGCCTTTCTCTACGGAGTACGGGCCCTGACAATTGTTCTTCTGCTCATCATCGTAAATGATGCTTCCCTGTTTGGCTTTTTCGTCACTCAATCTCATTTGTTGATTCTGTTTGCCATCAGCTTTGGGATTGTCAATTTTGCCACTGTCGCACCGACCATGAAACTGGCTGCGGAATATTTCAGGCATCTGTCCGCCGGAGCGGTGATTGGCTGGATTTATTTGAGCCATCAGCTGGGTTCTGCTCTTGGTTCCTTCGTCCCTGGTGTCATATTTGATCTGACAGGGAGCTATGACAGTTCTTTCATTGCATCCATCATTCTTCTTGTTCTGGCATCCGCCTTAAGCATAATGCTTCCGAGACCAGGAGCAGACTATCAGTATGCGAACAGCAGGGAATTAGCGGAAAATCGTTAGGAGCTTAAAATCGACACTTTATTTCTCATCGGTTAAAATATTAATATTGAAATAACAGTTCGGTTAGGGGAGACAGGCATGCATCGTAATCATGATCTATATCAATTTTTCCTTGAAAAATCCTGGGACTTAACAGAAGAATGGTATAAAAATGTGGACAAAGAAGAGAGCGGCGGGATATATACATCAGAAGACCCCGCTGTGATTGAACGAGTAAAGAAGCAAAATTACGAATTCCACAAGCAGTTCTCCGAAGTCTTCCATAAAGAAGAAGAAGCTTTCTTTCGTGAGCTGGAAAGCTGGATTGTCAAAGTGGCGCAGGATGATGAACACCTCCGTACGCCTCTGGAGATGATCCTGCAGGAGTTCTTTAACACCCAGGAACAGTATTTGAACCTGCTTGAGCAGTTTGTTGAAATCAGCCAGGGTCAATATGATGAAAAACAAATTGCCTTATGGCGCAGGATGATCATTAGAACCATCGGTGAGGTGGTTACCTGGTTCACGGAGGAGTATAATAACCATTCCCAGAAGAGGCTGCAGGCACAGCAGGCTTTAATCCTTGAACTAAGTTCCCCGGTCATTTCCCTGACAGAAGATATCGCACTTCTTCCTCTTGTCGGGGATATTGATACAGCACGAGCGAAAATCATGCTTGAAAATACACTTCAGCAGTGCAATAAATTAGGTGTCAGCCAGCTGTTCCTTGACCTTTCAGGCGTAGTCATGATTGATACTATGGTAGCCCATCAGCTTTTCCAGCTGATAGAAGCGCTAAGCCTGATCGGCGTAAAGACGACAATCTCCGGCTTAAGGCCGGAAATTGCCCAGACTGCAGTACAGCTCGGTTTGACATTTGATCATGTCAGCATCAAATCCACACTATCCAGTGCCATTAAATCAGCAAACATAATAGCATGGTAATAAAAAACACGATGAAGGATGCCTTCATCGTGTTTTTGCGTCTATTCCAATCCTTTAATGGTCATTTCCTTCACAGGCAGGAATGCCTCACCTGTATCCAGATAGTTCACGTCCACCTGATCGCCTTCCTTCAGATAAATGGCCATCGGCACGGTTTCAGATGAAACCACATAGCTCTGGCGGTTATCCAGGAGGAATGATACGACGGTGAATTCGCCGGATTTCTCCTTGTACACCCGCAGTACAGTGCCGCTCACCTGTTTCTCCTCTGCTTTTGAGCTTCCGTCTACCGTGCCTCCGCCTCGCTGCAATGCGGTTTTATATAAACGCAATGCTTCATTTGGCGTTGTCCCGTAAGCAGATATTTCCGGATTGGCAGCTGATACAATAAAGTAGTTCTGCAGGAATCCGTTGGCATCAAGCACAGGCGTCAGCCAGCTCGCTTCCCCGTAGAAGTTATACAGAACAGGCATTTCACCGCTCCATTTTTTCTCGATGAATTTCTTCTCGATAATCTGGAGGGCACCCTGCGAATCCATATAAGATTCCTCAAGATTACCTGTAAAGAAGGTCGCTTCGCCCGTCCTTGAATTTGTCAGAGAATAGCCAAGCATCGAATCGACGCCTTCTTTGGGACTTGTAAAATCTGTGAAGTAATACATGTCGCCATTTTCATCAAAAATCGGACTCACATTGGCTTCTGTTCCTTCATCCGATGGAAGCCTAACATCTGACTTTCCGAATTTGCTGTTCCAGAAGCCGTGGACATAATTCCCGAAATAGCTGTTCTGCAGACTGACAGTTTCAGGGGAAACAGCTCCATCCACAAAGGCCGGCACATCCGCAAGTTTATAGGACTCCGTCTGTCCGTTCAGCGGGTCAACCATGACCACCCCTTGAACATCAAAGCCATTTCTCGCCGAAATAAACTCTCCATATGAACGGATATAAAACGGCTTTCCGTCGTCATCCACCTCCAGCTGCACATCTCCGTAAAAAATGGCCTGCGGATACTGCATCCGAATATGGCGCTCAATATTTTTATTAAAATAAGAGGATGGTGTATACACCATATCACTTTTCACAAACTTTGGATTGGCAGAGGAGTCAGTTGCGCTGATTGTAAAATAGCCAGGTGTTTTATCTCCATTCCACCATTTGAAAAAGCCCGAAAACTCTACAGGCGCTATATAAACATATTCTCCATTGACTTTCTGGATCTGCAGGCTGCCAAGCTCATAATAGCTCGTATTCGGAACCTGCCCGAAAGCCTTCTTCATCTTATTGCGTGCAAACTGCGGCGGCACGCTTGCCGGTGTTTCTTTTTCATCAAACGTCTCAATCTCCGTTTTTTCATTCATTTTGGCACTTTCATATTTATCATCTGCGTTGAATAGAAAAGCTGTCAGAAAGAAAATCCCTGCAATCAGACTGACGGCAAACACACCTGTTTTTATCATTCGTTCCCTGCCTGTCGCAAGAACAGCTCCAATTAATGAAGCGATAACCGCAAACAGCCATAAGCTGGTCAAGTTCCGGTCCAGATTGGTGAAATAATACACGGCAAAAACAAGCAGCACAGATACAGCGGCGGTGCCGGCCATAATTCCGGTCCCCAGTTTCCTGCCTTCCTTTTCCTTCGCCTTCGGTTTATAGCTGAACGGAATCAGCAGGATAGCAACCGCCAGTCCGGCAATCAGTGAAAAAATAAAAATATTTCCCATAAGAATCTCTCCTAAAGTAAGTTCTTTACTATTTAATACGGACGGCAGACAAAAAAGTTTCATATAGAAAAAACTACCACTCCAAGTTACTTGTAGTGTAAAATTACACTATATAAACGGTTGGGAGTGACAAATACATGAAAAAATTACTGTTGATTATAGCAGGCTTGTTAATTCTGGCTACACCCGTCTTTTTTCTTTATGTATTAAATAATGGCAATCCCATCATGAACAAGTGGATAACCCATGAGGTGAAGAAGCATCTGGATGGAACAGACTATGACGAAAGTGATTTTCAGGAACACAGCTATAGCATACCTAAGATGGACATCAATCATGATTTTTACCATACCCATTATTATGTCATTTTCAAAGATGAACCGAACATAATCTATTACTATGGCAAAAAGAAGTGGTTTGGGGATGTTGTTCAGTTTTGTGAAAAAGAGGACGCTTCCACATATGAGTTTGTAACGGGGAATACGGAACATAGTGAAGAAGTCTGTGTATCGATGCTGGATAACCGTTAAAAGAAAAAGGATTCTTCCGCCTTGAACCAGAATAGGTTTAGCATTACATACTTAAGGAGATTTTTTATGATCAAATATGAATTTGCCTTACCGGATCAGGATCAATTATTTCAGTTATATGAAAATGACGGCTGGAATGAATTTTTGAAGCTGCCGAAAGAAAAACTGCATAAGGCGATGGAGCAGAGCTGGCTGGTGATCAGTGCCTATGATGGAGATTGCCTGATCGGGACAGGGCGCATTATTTCAGACGGAGTGATTAATGCCTATCTTTGCGGATTAATCGTTGATCCAGGTTATCGCAGCCAGGGCATCGGAAAGGAAATGGTGCGCAGGCTGGCAGTGGAGTGCTCGAAGGCACGGCTGCATGTGCAATTGATGGCTGAGGAAGAGAAAGCGGGCTATTATGAAAAGCTGGACTTTGAGGTTTTTACCTTAGGCTTGAAGTATAAGTTTTCAGGCTAAAGTTGTAGCCATTTTCAGTCAGAACGGCGATTTAGCATAAAGTTTCCAGCATTAAAATGGGTAATGTAAAGTATGAGAAACGGAGGCAATTCTAATGGAAAAATATATATGCAAAACGTGCGGAACGCAATTTCCGCCTTCGGTCCATCAGCCTGAAAGCTGCCCGATCTGCATGGAAGAGCGCCAGTACGTTGGACCCCGTGGCCAGGAATGGACAACATTACATGAAATGACGGAAAGCCAAATTTATATAAATGAAATACAGAAGGAGGAATCCAATCTTTACAGCATGAAAACAGTGCCGGAGTTTGCCATCGGCCAGACAGCTTATCTTATTCAGCATAACGGTTTTAATCTGATGTGGGACTGTATTACCTATCTCGATGAGCACACGATTGACACCATAAAAGATCTAGGCGGATTAGACGCAATCGCACTGTCCCATCCTCATTACTATTCAGCTCAGGCGGAATGGGCGGAAACATTCAATGTGCCGATCTATATACACGAAGACGACAGGGAATGGGTGATGAGGGACAGTGAACACATTATTTTCTGGAGCGGAGAATCGCTCAAAGTTCAAGATGGCCTGGTCATCCACCGCCTTGGCGGACATTTTAAAGGCGGTGCTGTCCTTCATTGGGAAAATGGGAGCCAGGGCAAAGGCGTTCTGCTCACCGGCGACATCATTCAGGTTGTCGCAGATAGTGGGTGGGTCAGCTTCATGTACAGCTACCCGAATCTCATCCCTCTTCCGGCTGAAACGGTAGAACGAATGGCTGGCAGAATAAAAACGCTATCATTTGACCGGATCTACAACGCGTTTCACAGAGTTATAGAAAAAGAGGCAGACCTTGCAGTGCAGCGGTCAGCTAAACGCTATATAAAAGCAGTCCGGGGCGAGCTTTTTCAAACCTAATATTGGCTCTGTAAATAGATATTTAGTAAAATAAGGTAATAGAATGGGAGGGAACGCGATGTTAAAAAAACCTAAATCCAATGAATATGCACCCTATTATGAGAAATATGTCAGCTCCGTACCGGAAGGGGACCTGCTGCAGATCCTCGATGTGCAAATAAAGGAAACGATGAATCTGGTAAAAGACCTGAATGAAGATCAGGCTCAATTCCGTTATGCTCCGGAAAAATGGACCATTAAAGAAGTTATCGGCCATATCACAGATACCGAACGCATCATGAGCTACCGCCTGCTTTGCATTGGCAGAGGGGAGATGGCCAAGCTGCCTGGCTATGATGATAATGAGTATGTGAAGAATGGGCAATTCAACCGTTTCAGCATCCGGGAACTGGTAGAGCAGCTGTCCTATGTACGCCAAAACACGATTGCTCTACTAAAAAGCATGGATGATGAGTCACTGCTAAGGAGAGGGAATGCAAACGGCACGGAAGTAACCGCCCGGGCCATCGCCTATATTATTGCCGGCCATGAACTTCATCACCGCACCTTCATTAAAGACAGGTATATGGGTGCAGAAGGCTTTGGTGGAACACATTGAATAAGCATGAAATAGTGAGCTGGCTGAAATCCCTTCTGATTGCCTTTGGAATCGCTATGGTGATCAGGGTCTTCCTTTTTTCACCTTACTATGTGGAAGGAGCCTCCATGGATCCGACCCTTCATGACGAGGAAAAAATATTCGTAAATAAATTTGAAGAACTGGACAGAGGCGATATTGTCATCATCAAGGGCGAAGAAAAAAACTATGTTAAAAGATTAATAGGATTCCCCGGCGATGAATTGGAGATGAAAGATGACCATCTGTATATAAATGGCAAGCAGTGGGATGAAGACTATCTCTCAGAAAATCGCAAAGCAGCAGAAGGAATTGTCAACAAACTGACCGGTGACTTCGGCCCTCTAACTGTTCCGGAAGATCACTATTTTGTGATGGGCGACAACCGCCTTGTCAGCCTGGACAGCCGTAATGGACTCGGATACATCGAGAAGGAGCGGATTATCGGTGTCAGCGAATTTGTCTGGTATCCTTTTTCAAACGTAAGAAAAGTAGATTAGCTTCAGGAGCGGCAAGCACCGCTCCTTTTACATAATAGGGGGGATCTTGTGGAATTGTTTCTTCAGGTAGCTGCCTATTTTATCTTTGCTGCCGGGTTTTTTTATTTCTTTTTCGGCGGAGTAAGAAAACCGGCTGGAAAATACGCGCTAAGGCACAAGAGATTTATCTTTTTGATCAGCTTCTTAATACTGAGCGGATATTTCTGGTTCGGCAGATGATGAGGGTGAAGCCTGTATGCTGGAGCCACTATTCTATTTGCAGATTTCGACATTCTATTTATGAAAGCTGCCTTCTATTTGCATCCTCCAAAAGGAAATTGCCTATTTTAATTAAATACCGAAACAAGTGAAAAGAAAGGACGTGTTATAGATGACAAAAATCGGATTGATCAGGCACGGAATTACAGCCTGGAATAAGGAGGGACGGGCACAGGGAAGCTCGGATATTCCTCTCCATGAAGAAGGATTGGCTGAGGCGGAACGCCTGGCAGAACGGCTTGGCCGAGAAAGCTGGGATGTGATTTATTCAAGCAATCTCCTGAGGGCAAAGCAGACTGCGGAAGCCATCCAGAAGAAAACCGGTTCCATTCCCCTTCACCTCGATCCCCGAATAAGGGAGGTCGGCGGCGGGATGATTGAAGGCACAACCGAAGCAGAGCGTCTTGAAAAATGGGGCAAAGACTGGCGGGAAATGGACCTCGGTTTTGAGCCGAAAGAAAGCATCATTCATAGAGGACTTGAGTTCCTCCAGGAAATCACAGATAAGCACCCGGGCGAAAACGTGCTGATCGTAAGCCACGGTTCCTTCATCCGCCATCTGTTAAGGGAACTTGTGCCGCACACGGATCTGTCCTCCCCGCTGAAAAACACATCCATCACAAAGCTTTTGATCAAAGATAGTCAGTGGATCTGTGAGCTGTATAACTGCACGAAGCATCTTGAGGTGAAGCAGATAGAATCATGTTAAGCCAGTAAAAAAACAGCAGGCTGCCGCTGCTGTTTTTTTATTCATTATGTATCTTCGACTTAAAGTTCGGAAATGTAAACCTGAAAACAGTGCCTTTACCCACTTCGCTTTTGACGCGAACATTGCCATCCATGGCCCTTACAATACTGAACACGACCATCATTCCGAGGCCGGTCCCTTTGGAGCCTTTTGTAGAATAGTAGGGTTCACCTAAACGCTGAAGCTGATCGGACGTCATGCCGACACCGGTGTCTTTTATTTCGATGGTGATCTGGCTGCTGCTATAGTGTGTTTCTATGTATAATTGCCCGCCGCGCGGCATGGCCTCGATTGAATTTTTAATTACATTCAGAAAGCATTGGTGGAATTTTTGCCGATCACCTTTAATCGATCCGAGGAGGGCAAAATGGGCATTAATCTCTACGGAATTCTGATTGGCGGTCGGTTTTAATATATTCATGACTTGCATTAGTTCTTTTTTTACATTAATTTCTTCGATCTTATCTAAGGAAGGCTTGGAAAAGGTTAAATAATTTTGAATGACCTGTTCCGCCGATTCGAGTTCTGCTTTCACGATGCCCAAATACTCAACCCTTTTTCGCGGCGGCAGCCGCTGTTCCTGTAATAGCTGTACAAATCCAATTGCAGCCGTCAGGGGGTTGCGGATTTCATGTGAGATGGCTGCTCCCATTTGCTCCACAGCTTCAAGCTTTTCTGCCCTTACGAGATTTTCACGGATATCCAGATTTCTTTTGGCAAACTCGAATACATATGAAATCATGAAGACACCCAATGGCGGAATCACCAGGTAGGCAAACCAGGCATCAAACCGGTTCTGTGGCGGCACCGATAGTTCCATAACGACAACGGTCAGCACACTTAAAATCAGGGTTATGATAATCGAAAGGCGAATCCTTTTTCGCGGCACCTGCTTCCAAAACCAAGGATAGAGTCTCCAAAGAATAATCCCGAGGGGCAAATATAAAAGAATATTAGAATAAAACCCAGGTTCTACTCCATAAAAACTTCTCATCAAAATCACAGACCCGGCCAATGCGGGGCCGATTCCCGCATATAAACCGCCGATGATGACAGGTATCAATCGTAAATCAAAAAAGTAATGCGGGCTTGGCTGATAGGAAAACTGAAAGCATATCCAGATCATGAACAAAAGCCATATAAAAGAGCAGCCTTTGGAAAACCGGAATTTAGAGCTTTTTTCCGCCCATACCAGCACAATAAACAAGATGACGATCAAGAGCGATAGATTAAAGAAAAAATGCTTTGTGATTTCCACCGTTTCACCTGCCTCTTTGTGAGGTTATAAGAAAATTCTATATTGTTTTACTATTTATGACAATACTCATTTGCTTTTTTTATATAATATTGTCAGAAAATACAAAATTGTCGAGGGTGAAGATTAATATTTCAATGCGAGTGAAATATGGTTTGCCGAAACCTCTTTGTTATTTATTTTAAAAAGATGTATCATTCTAAATTTTTAGAACATATAATAAAATTAAAATAAATAAATAGATTAGAAAGGGTGAAATCCTCTTTGGATTTAATCAAAAAAACGATGGAGATTAATCTGGAACAGCAGAAGCTGATATCCAGCCCGCTAAGGATAAAAATTATTTACCTCCTCGCTAAAAAAGCCATGACAGCCAAACAGGTTGCTGAAGAGCTAGGGAAGTCTGCAGGAAGCATTCATTACCATATTCAGCAGCTTTATAAAGGCGAAATACTCGAGATTGAGGAAACGAAAGAAAACAGGGGAATTATCGAGAAGTATTACCGTTCAAAAGCGACGCAATTCAACTTGAAAGAAGAGAAAGGGCAGGAAAAAGGATCCAGCAGATCAATGGGAATAAGCATCTCCCTCACAGATGATGAATTAAAGGATTTTCAGGACGATTTGTATGATCTGATGGTTAAATACATGGAAAAAAGCGTAAAGGGGGCTATAAAGCGCAATTCATATGAAATCTCCTGCAGCTTCAAATTGCTTAATTCCGAGGAGGAAGATTAGATGGAAACCCAGATTAAAAAAAATATAACACTTTTTCTGACAGGGAAAATGACAGCAGTGCTCGGTTCCTCCATTTACGGTTTTGCCATTGGCTTATATATCCTTGCAGAAACTGGATCCAGTCTGAACTTTGCCATAACCCTCATTCTTAGTGCACTGCCAAGAATTCTGCTTTCCCCTGTTGCGGGCGCCCTCAGTGACAGGTGGGACCGCAAAAAAATCATCATTATTTCCGATTTTGCCTGTGCAGTCTGGCTGCTTGCCATTTTGCTGCTGTATCTTTTTGTCACACAGGAAATCTGGCTCCTCTACACAGCCACAGCTGTTCTAAGCATTTTGAATACCTTTTATTCAGCGGCAGTCACTTCAGCGATTTACAACATGGTCGGTCCTGATACTCTGCAAAAAGCGATGTCACTCAATCAGGCCGCAGCTTCATCATCCGCCATCTTGGGACCTGTTCTTGGGGGCGTCTTCTTTGGCATCTTTCATTTATCATTCTTCATGCTTATCAACATCATCGCCTTCACAGTCTCCGGCATCACCAGTTTACTAATTCAATACAATCTATTTGCAGAGAAAAAAGAAAGACTAGAAGAAAAGAGTATGATCTACGATCTGAAAATGGGCGTTTCATATGTGAAAAATCAGCCGTTCATTAAAAATCTCATTATCATTAGCATCTGGCTGAATTTTTGGTTCGCGGTTTTTCCCGTTGCGATGCCTTATCTGGTTCTGACTGTGCGGGAAATGAGTTCCCTTCAGCTGGGTATTATTGAAGGGGCCTTTTCCGTCGGGATGCTGATTATGTCGGTCGTTCTATCTGCCCGTCCCGAGGTAAAGAGAAAAGAAGTAACCATCTTTGGGGGCGTAATGGCCATGTCCCTCATCATTGCACTGCTTGGCCTCCCGAATTTTCCTGGCTTAATGGGCATTTCAAACAGCATCATGTTTCCTTTTTTAATTGGTATGGTCCTGCTGTTATCATCAGTTATCATGGTAATCAATATTCCGGTGATGGTTTTACTGCAAAAAGGCACGCCTGATGCCTATCGGGGCAGGGTTATGTCACTCCTTGAAACGGGAGCAAGTGCCATGACACCACTCGGCTTTATCTTTTTTGGCTTCCTGCTTGAAAAAATGCCTGTCTGGATCCTGATGGCTGCATGCGGAGGCTGTATTCTGGTGCTCATCCTGTATCATCTGCAAAAAAGAACCTTTATCCAGCTGCTGAGAGATGCAGATCAGCCTAAAACAGAGATTAGCCCACAAGCCTGAGAGAAAGCAGTTTTCCGCTGCTTTCTTTTATTTTGCCGTTTATCGCCTAAGTTCTGGGGTATTTCAACATATAGATACATAGTTTGAATCGTAGCCCAGAAGCAATTGCTTCTTATATATAAGGAGGAAAATCATTTGAAACAAGATCCGGAAAACAAAGGTGTAAATGAGCACAGCAAGGACAGGCAGCTTGAAGAGTTTCGCATGGATAATACAGGAAAGAAGCTTACGACGAACCAGGGAGTCAAGGTTTCGGAGGATGAGCATTCGTTAAAAGCTGGTTCCCGCGGCCCGACCTTGATGGAGGACTTTCACTTCAGGGAAAAAATGACGCATTTTGACCATGAGCGCATCCCGGAACGGGTTGTCCATGCCCGCGGTTTTGGCGCACATGGCTACTTCCAGGTGTATGAACCCATGGCAGAATATACCCGGGCAAAGTTTCTGCAGGATCCATCTGTGAAAACCCCGGTCTTTGTTCGCTTCTCCACAGTTGCAGGCTCCCGCGGCTCGGCAGACTCTGTACGTGATGCCCGCGGCTTTGCAACGAAGTTTTATACCGAAGAAGGCAACTACGACTTAGTCGGCAATAATATTCCGGTGTTTTTCATTCAGGATGCCATCAAATTCCCTGATCTGGTTCATTCATTCAAGCCGGAGCCGCATAACGAAATGCCGCAGGCTTCAACGGCCCATGATACGTTCTGGGATTTTGCCGCCAACAATACTGAAACAGCCCATATGATCATGTGGACAATGTCAGACCGTTCCATCCCGCGCAGCTTCCGCATGATGGAGGGCTTTGGCGTTCACACGTTCCGATTTGTGAACGAGCAGGGCAAGGCACGTTTTGTGAAATTTCACTGGAAGCCTGTTCTGGGCACATATTCCCTGGTTTTTGATGAAGCCCAAAAACTTGCCGGAAAGGATCCGGATTTCCACCGACGTGATCTTTGGGAAGCCATCGAAATGGGGAATTACCCTGAATTTGAGCTTGGAGTTCAGATGATTGAGGAGGAAGATGAATTCTCCTTTGACTTTGATATTCTGGATGCAACAAAGCTATGGCCGGAGGAAATGGTCCCGGTTAAGATCATCGGGAAAATGACCCTGAACCGTAACCAGGATAATGTATTTGCTGAAACAGAGCAGGCCGCGTTCCACCCGGGACATGTCGTACCTGGCATTGATTTTTCAAATGACCCGCTGCTGCAGGGACGTTTATTTTCCTATACCGACACCCAGCTGATCCGCCTTGGCGGTCCGAACTTCCATGAGATCCCGATCAATCGTCCGGTCTGCCCGTTCCACAATAATCAGTATGACGGCTACCATCGCATGACGATTAATAAAGGGCCGGTTGCCTATCATAAAAACTCGATGCAGAATAATGATCCAAGCCCTGCCACAGCAGAAGAGGGCGGCTATGTTCATTACCAGGAAAAAGTCGAAGGACGCAAGGTGCGCGAGCGCAGCGACAGCTTCAAAGACCATTACAGCCAGGCGAAAATGTTCTGGAACAGCATGTCTGAAGTGGAAAAGCAGCATATGATCGAGGCGTTCCGCTTTGAAGTGGGCAAGGTGATGAACAAGGATGTGAAGCAGCAGGTTGTAGACATGTTCAGCAATGTGGATAGCTTCCTTGCCGAGCAAATTGCCCTCGGAGTTGGCGTAAAAGTGCCGGATGCTGCGAATGAATCCAAAGTGACGCTCTCTTCGCCTGCTCTTAGCCAAATGAACACAGCTAAATCACCTAAGACCCGGAAAGTCGCCATTCTCGCTGATAATGGATTCAACTATTCTGAAGTCAAAAGCGTGATGGAAGCTTTGAAAGGTGCTGGAATCATGCCGGAGATTGTCAGCAAAAACCTGGGCATGATCAAAGGAGACGGCGGAGAATTGGAAGCAGTGAAAACATTCCTGACCTCTCACTCAGTAATGTATGACGGCATCTATGTGGCAGGAGGAAAAGAAAGTGCAGAAGCCCTGAAGAAGGTGCCGCAGGCCAAGGAATTCGTCAGCGAAGCCTACAAGCATTTTAAAACCATTGCGTTTGGCGGCGAAGGAGCCGAACTGCTGCCTCCAGAAGCAATGAACACGCTGGGGCAATCACAAACCCTATCGGAAATGGGAATCGTCGAAATCAAAGCCGGCGATGCATCCGCAAGCGAAAATTTAATTAATAACATTGCCATGCACCGGCACTGGGGACGTGCCATATAAGGTGCCATCGAAGCCAGCTGCCCGTTATGGGGAGGCTGGCTTTTTTCTGATTTCTTGATAGATAAAGGACTGACCGATATAGTTGGAAACTGAGCCATAAATATGATGAAGTGATTTTGGCCGGTAAATTCCCCACTTTGGCCGGTATTTTCCTAAACTTGGCCGGTGAAACGGCAAAATAGGCCGGTAAATCCCCCATTTTGGCCGCTATTTTCATAATTCTGCTCCGGTCTGCCAGCAGCCGCATAAAATTTTCCCAACATGCAGGTATTCCCCTTCTAAAATAAGAATTCTTTAATACAAACCTGCCAAAACAAAGCAAAAAATGACAGGAAGACAAAAAGAGAAAAAGGTAGGATATAATCAAGGGAGTGATCAGTAATGTCATGGATCGTATCGCTGCAGAAGGCGATTGATTATATAGAGGAGCATTTGCTGGATGAGGATCTTTCCATCGGGAAAGCCGCGGGTGAAGCCAACTCCTCCGTATTTCATTTTCAGCGTACATTCGCCATTTTGACGGATATGCCGGTGGGCGAATATATACGGGGAAGAAGACTGACCCTCGCAGCACAGGAACTGGTCCGAACAGACCGCAAAGTGATTGATCTTGCCTATAAATACGGCTATGACACTCCCGAGGCTTTTACTAAGGCTTTCCGCAGGCAGCATGGCATGACCCCGACTGAAGCAAGAAATTTCTCCGGAAAGCTGAAATCATATAACCGCCTGGTAATTCAGGTGAGTCTGAAAGGGGCAGAACCAATGCAATATGCAATTGTCAAAAAAGAAGCTTTCCAAGTAGCAGGAATCAAAAAGGAGTTCTCATTGTGCAATGAAGAGAATCTGGCCGGCATCCCGAAAATGTGGGATGAAGTGAATAGCAACGGGACTGCTGACAAGCTATTTATGCTGAATAATGGCGAAATTAAAGGAGTTCTCGGTGTGTGTGTCGATAACCGCAGCAAGAAGCCTGACAGCATGGATTATTGGATCGGGGCAAGCTTTAAAGGCGAAAAGCCTGACAGCTTCGAGTGCCTGGAAGTCCCGGCCTCCAAATGGGCGGTATTTGAAGTACATGGAGCCATGCCGCATGCCATGCAAAACACCTGGAAAAAAATCTTCTCAGAATGGTTTCCATCCAGCGGCTATGAACATGCTGCTGCACCGGAGCTGGAAGTCTATACGGCAGGTGATGCTTCCAATTCTGATTATTATTCAGAGATCTGGATCCCGGTAAAATAAACAGGAAAACCTGCAGACGCCATATCTGCAGGTTTTGTTTTACACTTTCTTCTTCGGGATTTTTCCTATCCCCAGCTCCTTCGCTTCTTTCTGCAGAGCCTTGATCAGACTGAAGGTCATTAATGCCATGATGACGGAGAAAGGAAGAGCTGCTGCAATCATCGTATTCTGCAGTGCTTGAAGCCCGCCGGAATAAAGCAGAACCAATGAGATGGCAGCAAGCAATATTCCCCAGACCATTTTTATCTTATTGCCAGGATGGTGTGAGCCATTTGTGGTCATCATTCCTAAGACATATGTGCCGGAGTCGGCAGAGGTAATAAAGAATGTACAAATGAGCAGAATGGCGATGACTGAAAGGATCGTTCCCATCGGCAAGTTGGAAAATACACCAAATAAAGCTTCCTCAGTAGCCAATTCGGAAATTTTGGCAACACCGTTATGCTCTTGCATCATTGCTGTCCCGCCAAAAGTTGCAAACCATATGAAGCCTATTAGCGATGGCACAAGGAGGACCCCAAAAACAAATTCCCGGATGGTTCTCCCTTTTGAAACACGGGCGATAAAAATCCCTACGAAGGGTGCCCAGGCAATCCACCAGGCCCAGTAAAAAATCGTCCAGGCATTAATCCATTCCCTGACTTCTGGATCTAACGGCGCAATTCTGAGGCTCATGCCAGGCAAATTCTGCAGATAAGACCCAAGTGTATTGGTGAACAGGTTTAAGATGAACAAAGAAGGTCCCAGGAAAAAAGTGAGCAAAAATAGAATCACTGCTAAAATCATATTGGCATTGCTCAAGATTTTGATGCCCTTGCCAAGTCCAGACCATGCGGATATCATGAAAAGAACCGTAACAATAGCCACAATAATGAACTGGACTGTAATGCTAACCGGTATGCCAAAAAGATAAGACAACCCTCCGTTAATCTGCACAGCCCCAAACCCAAGTGTCGTTGCCACACCAATCACAGTCGCAACCACTGAAAGAATATCAATGATCTTCCCTGTTGCTTTCTGTGTATGGTCGCCTAAAATCGGCTTTAAAGTGGCACTGATCAAACCGGGTTCCCCGTGGCGGAAAATAAAGTAAGCCAAAACAAGCGCCACAATTCCATAAATCGCCCATGCATGGATTCCCCAATGGAAGTAAGTATATCTCATGGCATGCCTAATGGCCTGGTCAGTCCCTACCTCTCCGCCAGTTGGAGACCCAACTGCATAGTGATAAATCGGTTCAGCTGCACCCCAGAAAACCAGGCCGATCCCCATTCCCGCACTAAACAGCATCGCAAACCAAGTAGGGCGGGAAAATTCGGGTTTGTCATCCGGCTTCCCAAGCTTAATTCTGCCTAATGGACTTATTAAAAAGTACAAATTAACAATAACGATAAATGATACAAGAATTAAATAATACCAGCCGAATTTATCGGTGATAAAAGCCTGTACATTTGCGGTCACTCTCTCCAGCGAATCCGGGACAAAAACACCGAATAAAACAAGCAATAATAATATGCCCACCGATATATAGAAAACCATTAAGTTCTTCTTCACATACAATCCCCTTTCTTCTCATGCCGCTTCCATTAGGATTAAATATATGGCAAGTAATTATGCGGAGGAAAAAGAAATTTGCAGGAAATTACCATATGCTGACGAAATTCCATAGGTATCTGGACAAGGAGGTAAGAGAATATGCTGACATTATTTCGCTATAACTGGCAAGTGCGCGATGAGTGGTTTGAATGGTGCCGCCAGCTCTCAGCCGAAGAGCTGAATGCCAATCGGACTGGAGGAGTTGGGGGCATTCTGGAAACCCTTTTTCATATCGTGGATGTAGAATACAGCTGGATTTGTGCCATTCAGGGCAAGGAAGTGAAAGACCCCCTGTTTTCCGACTATGATGAACTGGAAAAAGTAAGGGCACTTTCTGAAGAATACCGCATGGAATTAGAAAGTTTTTTTCAGGAGGAATGGCCGGTTCCATATAATGAGTTTGTTACACCGCCATGGATGGAGAGGCAATATAAAAAGGGAGATATCCTGAATCATGTCATTGCCCATGAAATCCATCATATCGGCCAGCTGTCTGTATGGGCAAGAGAGATGAATCTAACGCCGATATCAGCAAATCTGATAGGAAGGAACTTGAATCAAATAAGGGGAATGGAAAATGATCAGAAGGCTAACTGAACTAGACGATGAAATTTGCTTCAGCTTTTTAAAGCAGCAGCCGGCTGAGAATCTGTTTATTATTGGAGATATTGAAGCATACGGCTATGAGCAGGAATTCCAAAAGGTGTGGGGAGAGTTCGATGAAAGCGGAAATTTAATCGCAGTATTATTAAAATATGAAGAAAATTACATCCCCTTTGCAGCAGGAGATTTTGATGCCAGGGGGTTTGCGGAAATCATGCTCGGGGATCCGAATCTTGGGATGATGTCTGGCCTAAAAGCTGTAACTGCAAAAATTGAACCTCATCTTTCAAATCGCATAAAAAGAAAACGGGAAACTTATTATGCAAAGTGCGTGGAAATAATGGACGAAGGTATTGATGCATCAGCAGTTTGCCAGGCTGGCCCTGAAGATGCTGAACAGCTGGTGGAGCTTCTGAACAGCATTCCTGAATTCAGCGATTCAGCCATTACTGTTGAACGAAAACGCAGGGGTCTAAAGGATGGCTCATCCCGTTCCTTTTTTATTACAGAGGAGGGAAAAATGGTCAGCACCGCTTCAACTGCAGCCGAAAATTCCCTTTCTGCCATGGTCGTCGGCGTCGCAACAGATCGTAATTACAAAAAGAAAGGCTATGCCACCCAATGCATGGTCAAGCTCTGCCGCCAGCTTCTTTCGGAGCATAAAGAACTATGTCTGTTTTATGATAATCCGGCTGCCGGCACCATCTATAAACGCATCGGGTTTGAAGATATCGGTTTTTGGATGATGTACACGATAGAAAAGGAAATGTCCTGATCCAGGGCATTTTTTTTGCGGGAATATTTCAAAAAAATCGTCAAATAGGACATATATCACCGAATTAAATAATGAGCTTCCATAAAATAAAGTTTGGGGGGATTTGAAAATTTTATTGGAGGGGTAGGAATGTATCAGCAAATCGCCATGTATGCGACTGTTTTCTTTGTGTTCCTGCTGGCGCTGGCATTTGCGTTTGTCTACGGAGAATCCAAGCGCAGCGGAGAGTATAGCACCATCCAGGAAAAAGGATATAAAATCAGGAAATTCTATTTTCTCGGGCTAATTGCCATTATGGCTTTTGCCACTGTCATGACGCTTGGCAGGCTGCCGTACGACAGCAATCAGGCCGAAGCGGAAGGCTTAAATGAAGGGATAGTAGTGAAGGTAACTGGAATACAATATGCGTGGGAGATGAGTGAGGAAACATTTAAAGCAGGGGACAAGGTCCAATTTGATGTGACGGCTTCGGATGTTACCCATGGTTTTGGCTTATACAATGAGAATATGGAGCTTGTTGCACAAACTCAGGCAATGCCTGGATATACGAATACAGTTTATTATACTTTTAAAGAACCTGGAACTTATCAAATATTATGCCTTGAATACTGTTCAGCCGGACATCATGTGATGGTTAAAGAAATTGTTGTCGAACCGGAAGGGGGAGCTTCTGATGAATGAAGCGATTCACCCATTAGCCAGGAAAACAGTGGTCTGGCATCTGGCTGTAACTTCACTTGTCTTAATTCTTATGATGATCTTTGGTGTTATTATGCTGATGAATCAGGGTGAAATGATCAGCATCACGCCGCAGTGGTTTTATAAAATCATGACTGCGCACGGAACAGGCATGGTCGGCATCGCTGCATTGGGAGGAACGGCCATCTTATGGTACTTCCTGTCTAAATACGTAAAACTGAACCCTGCCATCCTCATTGTAAACTTTGTCCTTTTTTTAACCGGAGTCTCGATGGTTCTCATCGCCATTTTTGTCTTTGACTTTTCCGATGGCTGGACATTTTTATATCCGCTTCCTGCTCAGTCAGCCAAAATGTATGGGGCGGCAGGTGCGGTATTCTTCTTATCGGGCATGCTGGTTCTTGGCTTTGGTTTTTTAATTCTTTACATGTACCTGGCTGCGAGACTGACAGCAGTTTATGGGGGCCTTGGAAAGGCACTCGGATGGGATATCATTTTCAGGGGGAAAAAAGGATATGGTCCGCCTGCTGCTGTCGTGGCGACTGCCATGGTCATCATAACCAATTCGACTGCACTGCTGGCAGGAGCCACGGTGCTGGCGGCATCCCTCGTAAATATTATCAACCCGGCCGTCACGATGGACCCCCTGCTTGCCAAGCATCTTACGTATGCGTTCGGCCATATCTTTGCCAATTGCACCATCTATATGGCTGTTATTGCCGTCTATGAGGTCCTCTCAGAATATACAAAACGACCGTGGAAAGCTAACAAGGTTTTTTTAATTGCGTGGAACTGCTCGACACTCTTTACCTTAATGATCTATACGCACCATTTACTGATGGACTTTGCGGTGCCAAAATGGATGCTCATCATCGGGCAGGTGTTTTCCTATGCAAACGGCTTGCCCGTTATGGTCGTTACAGCCTACGGAGCGCTGATGATTGTCTACCGCTCGCGGATGAAATGGGACTTTACATCAAGCCTGTTTTTCCTTTCCATGTTCGGATGGGTGGCAGGAGCAATCCCGGCTATCATTGATGCCACCATTGTCGTCAATCATGTAATGCATAACACGAAATGGGTTCCGGGCCATTTCCATACGTATATGGGAATGGGTGTAGTCGCCATGATTATTGGGTTTATGTATTATTTTAATAAGACCGAAGGCAATCAGGAGCACAGGGGAATCGATACGTTCACCATTGCTCTCTATTTTGTTTTTTTTATGGGACTTGTGGGCTCTTTCCTTTATGCAGGCGGAATCAGTGCACCAAGAAGATGGTCAGAACACCTGCCGCAATGGGTGCTGTCCGACCAGGTAGGCGCAGTCAGCGGAATCTTTATCGTTCTGGCCGCAATCATCTTCACCGCAAGATTTTTTTCCGGGTTAAGATGTGTTGGCAGTCAGGTTCCTTACCAAAAAAAATCAGCAGCTGGCTGAGAAATAGGCGCTCTGGAGATTCTTCTCCAGGGCTTTTTTTATGATATAGTGATAATTAAGAATATTATAAATACATAAAGGTGATCTATGAAAATATTTAATTGGAAAATGGCGTCCTTTCTGCTGACAGGGATTGGAATATCCAGACTGGGAGATTTTATTTACCTGATTGCTATTAATTTGATTGTCTATGACATGACCGGATCAGCAGCTGCTGTAGCAGGATTATGGATCATAGGTCCAGTCACTTCCGTTTTAACCAATTCATGGAGCGGAGGCTTGATAGATCGGAAAAATAAAAAGAGCATTATGATTTGGACGGACTTGGCCAGAGCCATGGGTGTAGCTCTGATACCATTTCTCGGAAGCATTGGCTTCATTTATGCAGTCCTCTTTCTAATCAGTATGGCGAAGGCTCTATTTATGCCGGCTTCCGCAACGTATATAGCCAAGCTGGTTCCAATTGAAAGCAGAAAAAGGTTCAACTCCATCAACAGTCTTGTTACCTCAGGCGCTTTTATCGTGGGGCCAGCCATCGCAGGCGGATTATTTCTGATTGGAACCATCGAAACTGCCATCTATTTAAATGCGGCTTCCTTTGTCTTTTCAGCTGTCATCATCTGGGTGCTTCCAGATATGGATAAAGATTTAAAGTCCCCTTCTGTACAAACATCAGCCTATGAAACGCTCCGGGATGATTGGAAGCAGGTTATCATGTTTGCCGGGAGAGAGGTTTTTATCATTTCTGTTTACGGGTGTTTTCTGGCATTCGGTTTGTTCTCGCTCGCAATGGATTCCCAAGAAGTTGTGTTTATCCAGGATGTTGTGGGGCTGACAGAAGCGGATTATAGTTTCCTTGTCAGCATCAGCGGGATTGGTTTTGCGCTGGGAGCTCTCTTTATCACCATCGTTTCAAGAATGCTTAGCATCAAACAGCTCATGGGCTATGGCATGCTTTTGACCGCAGCGGGTTATCTGATTTATGCATTGGCAGACTCCTTTATGCTGGTGGTCATGGGATTCACTGTACTGGGCATTTTTAATGCTTTCTCAAGTGCGGGATACCAAACCTTTTATCAGAATAATGTGCCTGTGGAAATTATGGGCAGAATGACAAGTGTGATCGGTGTCATCCAAAGCTTTGCTCAGATTATCCTGCTCTTTGGAATCGGTGTTCTCGGAGATCTGTTTCCGCTCCGTTATACGATTGTCATTTTAGCAGTCCTGAATTTAATCCTTTCTCTTTATGTCTGCCGGCAGCTGCTGAAGCCGGGGAAGCAGCAGTATTTTTCAGAAACAACCTCCTCTTAAAAGAAACGCCGGCCCAATTGGACCGGCGCGGGCATTAATTCCTCATAATGATATAAATCAAATACATAATGTAAGAGGCTGCGAGAAAGCCGCCCTCATATTTTCCTACAGCATAATGGCTTCTTGAGAAGATGAGGAGCACAAATGTGATTAAAATTAATATCGTAATATCGACGAATATCTTAGGGTCCACAGGGAGCGGTGATATGGCGGCTGAAGCCCCGAGGACAAACAGGATGTTAAAGATATTGCTCCCAACAATATTTCCAAGAGCGATTTCACTTTCTTTTTTTATGGCTGCGGCGACAGAGGTCACCAGTTCCGGCAGAGAGGTTCCGATGGCAACAATCGTTAAGCCAACCAATGTTTCACTCATTCCCAAAGAGTAAGCAATCTCTGTACTGCTTCTGACTACCAAATCACCGCCAAAAATAATGGCAGCCAATCCGGCAATCGTCAAAAGGCTTTGCTTCGTCCATTGTCCAGCGCTTGTTTTTATAGGATCAGCATGGGTACTGCTTCGGCTTTCCCGGGCCACTTCAAATAAATAGTACATGAATACAGCAAAAATCAGCAGCAAAACAAGGCCATCACTGCGTGAAACCACATTGCTGCCGATTGAGTCCAGATATGTATCACTAATGAAAATCATAAGTGCGGCAGTGGCAAGCAAAGTGAATGGAATCTCCTTGCGGATGGTGGTGCTCTCCACTTTCAGGGGAAAAATCATGGCGGTAATGCCGACAACCAGTGTGATGTTAAAAATATTACTGCCGACGACATTCCCGATAGCCACATCGGCATTGCCATCGAGCGCTGCCAGAATGCTGACTGTGGCTTCAGGCGAACTTGTTCCAAACGCAACGATTGTCAGCCCGACCAGCAGCGGAGAAATCTTGAGAAACCCGGCAATTTTTGAAGCGCCATCCACAAAGAAGTTTGCCCCTGCTATTAAAAGGGCAAATCCTATGATCAGAAGTAAATATGACACTTTTCGAAGCACCTCCTATAATTACTATGATTATCCAATTATGGATTGTATTTAGTAAATCTTCAACTAAAAGCCACCGGAATGTTATGCCGGCGGCTTCGTTTGTTTTTCCGCTTCTTTTTTGAGCTCCTCATACCAGATCTGAGTTTCTGAGGAATCTTTGCTGTTAACAAATATCTGCTCATCTTTGACCTCAATGTATAGAATGGGCGTATGCTCTTTTTGGATGAATAATAGGCTGCTGCCATAGCCAGTCACTTTGAAATGTCCCTGTGCAAGAGTAGGGAGGCCGATACCATTTTGTTTCCAGGTTACTTCAGGCATCTCCTCCAATAATTGTACGGACTGAATATCCCGATAATCCCACTTATCTCCGTACATCCCGGAGATTTCAAATGAATCCTCCTCTAATGCCATTTCATAGCCTTTATGACTGGAGACGGTCAGATAAACGATAGGGCCAAACGTTACAATGAAGAGAATGCTGGCAATTATATAACTGCGTTTTCTTTTGGCCGGCACTTCATATCTGGATAAGTAGACGAGTCCGCCAAGCAATATGACCAGCATGAAGCCGAATTGCGCTTCGGCTGCGAATCTGAATTCGGTAAACGAGAGAGGCAGGAGCACCAGCATTCCGATAGCGGTGCCTATAAGCAGGCTTCCGATTTTTTGCGGATACCTGTTTTCTATTAATGATTCTTTCTCTTCTTCGGGCCGCGATGCGAATCCGGAAATGAGCCAGTAAGCCTTTTTGAATCTTACTGCCCACCCGAGAATCAGGAAGAGCGCGATCACGGCAATTTGTGTAATGACAAGTCCGATCATGGGAAAAACCTCCTTACTATTCTTACGGAGAAAACCGCCGTTTTGTTTCGTATTTGGTATAATAATAAGACAGTATCTTTTAAAAAATGTATTGAAATAAGGGGAGGAACATCCTTGAAAAGCAAAAATATTTTATTTTATATATTGCTGGTACTTTTGCTCACTACCGTTGTCAGCATTGTTATGGGCTATCATACCTTCGGCTTTGGGGTAGGGTTTCTGTTCGCATTTCTGTCTCTTTCCACAGGATATTTCTATTCCATGAAAAACCGGGAATATATGCATCAGAATTATCATGCCGACTATGTGGACCGATTAAAGAACGATAAAAAGATCTAAGAGCGGTTCCGCTGGCATTCAGCACTCCTCTATTATATGCTTAATTTAAAATGAATAGAGGAGGCTGGCCATGAGAAACAAGGAAAAGATGGGGCTGCTGCTGGATGTGGAGACGACGGGACTTGGACCAAATTCCGATGAAATCATCGAACTGGCATTAAAGCTGTTTTCCTACCGTGCGGATACAGGGGAGATCCTTGATATTAAGGATAAAGCTGCATTCCTGCGGGAGCCCATAAGCAAATCGGCCAAAAACAATTACAGCCGCGCTTTTAGAGTTCACGGAATTCCTTATGAAGCTGTCAGCGGTAAATGCTTTGATGATATCAAAATAAAAAAATATTTCTTTCATGCCGATTCCGTTTTCGCTCATAATGCATCCTTTGACCGCAGCTTTTTATACCGGATGTATCCTGAAGACATCAACGAATTAAAATGGTATTGCACAATGAGAAGTGTCCCATGGAAGGAATATGGTTTTACAGACAGCAAGCTGCTGACGCTCCTTCAGTCCCATCAGATTGCAGAAAGCCAGACGCATAGGGCTATGGATGATATTACATACCTCTTAGAACTGCTGAAAAAAACAAATCCTGCCGGGGATTTCTATATGCGTGATGTTCTGGCAAAAGGTCCGATGAGAAAATACCAGCCTGCGATTCAGGGCCGGCTTGGTTAAAAGGCAATACAGCAAAAGAGTGCACTCAGGCACTCTTTTTTTTGGCAATTTTTCTTTCCTTATTCACTCTTCAGCAGGGGCAGTATGATTTTCACTGTCGTTCCCTTGCCAATATCGCTGTCATATTCTATCGTTCCTTGCATTTCACGGATGATTTTGTTCGTAACCATGCTGCCAAGTCCAGTTCCCTTCGTCTTTGTTGTATAAAAAGGCAGTCCGATATTCTCTAATTGCTCGGATGTCATGCCTCGGCCGTTGTCTGAAATGGTTATTTCAACCGTGTTGTGAAAATAATCAGCAGAGGTGAAAATTTGAATCCTTCCCTTTTCCGGGACTGATTCTATACCATTCTTGATCACATTCATGATGGCCTGTTTTAGGTGGTGTTCATCTCCCTGCACATAAAAAGGCCCTTTATCCGCGTATTCAATCACCACATTGGCATAAGAAGCAAGGGGTCTCATGAGCAGTACGCAATCCTGAATCACGTCATGCAGGGGGACATTAGCCAGATGGAACTGCTCGGGCTTTGAGACTTTTAAATAGTTTGTAATGATGCTGTTTGTACGATCCAATTCCTCAATAATGAGCGGGGAGAACTTTTTTAAGCTCTCATCCGACGTATCCTGGCTCAAATATTGAATGAAGCCCCTCACAGTGGATAAAGGATTTCTGATTTCATGTGCGATGGAAGCTGCCAGCTGGCCGACCATTGTCAGCTTATCCATATACATCATTTCACTGATCTGTTTATTCGTTTTGAAAAGATTTTCGATGACAAAAATAAGTGCAATAAATGTCAGGTAAAACGCAACGAAGTAAGTCAGGTAAAAGAATGTATCAAGAAAAATGACGGCTGTGGCAATGATGGATATATATAAGTAAAAATAAAAGAACAGAATAAAAGAACCAGTCACTACCCGATGGCTGGAATTAAGAAACACTCGTCTTAGGGAAAGGGTAATCAAAAATGCCAGAATGGAAACCAAAATTCCAATATAAATGAACTGTCCGCCTATTAAATAGCGGGTAATGACGGTACTCAGCATCACAATAGAGCCGGGAAGCCATCCTGTATACAGCGTCACGATCATGATGGCGACCATGCGCAAATCAAAATGGGTTTCCCCCAGCGTTTCAATAGGATAAAACATGCATAAAAGTGCTCCGAATGAGCCGAGAAGTCCGTAAATCAATTTTTGTTTAAGGGTAAGAGGGGTCTTTGTCTGATATGGAAAAAACAAATTCCCGTTAAACGTAAATGAAAAAAGTATTGTAATGTTTACCAGTAAAGGCTTGATCAGTGTAACCAATAGTCTCCTCCCAGTATAACCAAATCTAGTGTAAGGGAACTGTCCCTATTAACGTAAAATTTGTTTTACCCGGCCAACCTGTCCATCTTCGAGTCTCACTTTTATACCGTGCGGGTGAGAAGGTGACTTTGTTAGAATGTCTTTCACTATTCCTTCTGTCAGCACACCTGTCCGCTGATCCTTTTTAAGAACAATTTTTACTTTTAACCCAGGCGCGATTGCAGCGCGATTCTGCCCTTCCATTATACACCCGTCCGTTTCCGCTGGTTATTGGTCTTCTTTGTCTGCTGGCTTTTCAATGCTTTCGCCGATTTAACCGGAGTATTATTGAACTTTCCGCCTGCCTGCTCTTGTTTTTTATTCATAAGCTGCTGTTTCATTGCTTCTTTTAAGCTGATTTTTTTTCGATTATTGTCTTCTATATGAGTCATGTTAGAGTCTCCTTTATCTACATATCCCTCTATTATAAATCATTAAACAGTTAAAGGAAATTTCACAGAGAAATAATCTTTTTACCTGTAACTTTTCAGAAAAATAAGTCTTTTAGACCACGAGAAATCTTATAAACCATCCTTTGTTCCTATTTTGAAAATACTGAATATTTTGTACTATTTAGATTACAGAAACAGATTATAGGGAGTGAGTCAAATGTTAAAAGTTCTATCCACTTCAGCTTTATCCCTTGCTTTAGCAGGAAGTGCCGTTTTTGCAGGAGCGGGACCGGCAGATACTCAGGCAAAGCAGGAAAGTAAATATCAAATCAGTCTTGCCCATCATGTAGGTGCGTCGCCGGAGCTTGCTGCAAAAGCAAAGGAATTGGGAATCGATCTATCAAAGGTCGATCCGGCTGAGAAAGCAGCAAAGGCAGGAGCCAAGTTCCAGCAGCCTGGTGACAATCATGTGGCGTATAAAGCAGCAACAGGAGATATACCGGTTCTTGTTCTTCTGGCAAAGTATTCGGATGGTGATGAGCCGGTCGGTGATATGCCTGGACAAGTTCCAGCTGAGTATTATGAGGATTTAATTTTTGGAACAGAGTATAATCCTTATGAGCTTCCTCAATTCCAGAAATATGATGGTGAGAATGTTCCAAAGGACCGCACGATGCAAAATGCTTATAAAGAATCCAGCTATGGAAAAACCAACCTGGTCCGCAAGGAAAACACCGAATTTGTATGGGTAGAGATGCCTAAAGGTGCTTCATACTACTTGGATCAGGAAGGTAAATATGCTGAAAATGGTACATACGTTAATGGCAATGTGAATGGGGATGCCCATACAGGCGAATTCATCCGTGACTTGCTGAAAGCGGCAGACGAGCAGGTTGACTTCTCGAAGTATGCTGAGAATGGGGAAGTGCCTAATATCTTCGTCATTCATGAAGGTACAGGAGCTGAATTCAGCCGTGACCCGGCACAGTTCTGGTCACATAAGTGGAGCCTGCTAAGTGCTTTATATTATGGGAAATACTATGAAACTGGCAAACCTGCAGATGTACATGCTGGCATGTATCAAAATGAATGGATTAATAAAACAGTTGCAGAAGATATGACCTATGACGGAGTAGTAGTCAATAACTACAACATTCAGCCAGGCATCGGCGGAAACGTTGCCGGTTTCGATGCAGCTACTAATACCTACAAAGAAGAAGCAAAAACGGGTCCATTCCCTGCACAAACCGGGGTTTACGCTCATGAATTTGGACATGCGCTAGGATTGCCTGATTTCTATGATACGGTTTACAGCTCTGAAGGTGTAGGAAACTACTCAATGATGGCAGGCGGCTCCTGGATGCGCTATCCGGATGCTGCAGCTTATGCAGGAAACTCTCCAACGCACTTTGATCCGTTCTCTAAGATATTCTTGGGGTGGGTAAATCCAATTGAAGTAAAGCCTGAAGATGGCGTGAAAGAAATCACGCTTCCGGCGATCAATAAAGCAACTGCTGATAACGGCATCGTCAAAATGGAAGTGCCGGGCTCTAATGGCACTGAATACTTCCTATTTGAAAACGTTCAGCAGGATGGCTTTAACAAAGGCTTAATTCGCCAGGGGGCAGATTCTAAAGGGTTAATGGCATGGCACGTAGATGAGAACATCATCAACCTGTACCAGACTGCCGGCTTCCGTCCGAATAATGTGGAAAACTGGATGAACAAACGCTTCCAGTACAACCAATCTGAAACAGCAAGTGATGGTACAGTTGTAACTCACTACGGTTTATCTGTTCTTCAGGCTGATGGCAAGTATGACTTGGAGAAAAATCTAAACCGCGGTGATGCAGGAGATTTCTTCAAAACCGGAGGGAAAATCACACCTGTATCCGGAAATGTTCACACTGGTTCTTACTACTTCTGGAAGGGCTATAGCTCAACGCCGGCTGATTCCGGAATCCATGTAACTGACATTAAAGAAAATGCCGATGGATCCATCACGGCGAAATTCTACTATAATACAAACAGCAGCAAAAAATAATAAACTAAAAATCCGAGCGGGTTGGCCTGCTCGGATTTTGGTTTAAAGACTATTTTTTTCATAAACTTTTAAGTTAGCATAAATCGCACCGATAACAGGAGCATCCAAATCCAGCAGCTCAGCTTTTTTCAGCAAATATCCAAAGAAATGATCGGCTTCGATAGCCTGCTGCTTTTCCATATCGCGCTGCAGGGAGGATTTCATTTCATAGCCCATTTCGTTTATTTTTTGCACCTGCGCATCTTCAATCCCATCAGCCAGCGGAGCATCCAAGCCCCTCATAATAGCAGATGCTTCCTTCAAAACTATTTTAACGGTATTTAATCCGAATGCCTGATCTCGAATCGGCCCGATGGGTGAACGGAACAGGGAAGTGACACCAGAAAGTGTGGAGATAAAGAGGTACTTATGCCACATCTCCTGCTCGATATTTTCGGATAGGCGGAAGTTTGCTTTTGTACCTGAAAATGCCTCTTGAAGCTTCAGGATCCGCTCTGTTTTTTCACCGGATCGTTCCCCAAAAACAAAGTCATGGACCGGGCTTGTCTGAATCACTTTCCCATTTTCACCAAGAGTGGTTTCAATAAAGCAAAGGCCGCCAAGAACGTTCGCTGCCCCAAAAGCGGCTGTTAGTTGATCCATATGTGCGATTCCATTTAAGAGAGGAAGAATCAAGGTACTATCGCCTGTGAAGGGACGGATATCCTCTATAGCTCCCTCAAGATGATAGGCTTTTGTAGAGAGCAGGATGACATCGAATGCATCTGCCTTTTCTCCGGCCTGGATCGTTTTCGGCTCAGGAAAAGTCATATCCCCATGCACACTTTCCGCTAGAAGCCCGTATTTCTCAAGCTGCTGCTTTCGTTTCTCCCTTACCAAAAAAGTAACATCCTCGCCTTTTTCCAAAAGTCTTCCGCCAAAATAGCCGCCAATGGCGCCGGCTCCGACAACTAATATTCTCATTTTTTTGTGCCTCCTTAGGTTAAATGGAAAAGTGCACGCATGAACGTGCACTTTTGCTAAGTTAAATAGTAGAATAATCCGATTACAAATATTGCACCAAAAATCAATTTAGCAAGGAGAGGAAGAGAATCTGTCCCTTTTTCGTTTACTTTCTTCTCTTCCTCATTTACCGTTTCACGGTATTTTGGACTGCAGCAGCCCATTAAGCGGATTTCTTCCAGCCGGAAATATCTTCTTCCAGCGGCAGGTTATTCGCCCGAGCCTTTTTAGCAGCGGAGAAGAATAGTGCCACTAGAATGACGGTACCGATGGCTCCGCCAATCCAGGAAGCATTCATTGATAAACCGAACCCGATTTGCGCATTAAAGATATACGTTAGGACCATTAACAGCATGAAGATTCCAGGTATAAGGGAAATCCAGTAATTCTTCTTCGCGATATACAAGTACATGGCACCGACAAACAGCGCGATAACCGCAGTTGATTGGTTAGCCCAGCTGAAGTATCTCCATAAGATGTTAAAGTCGATTTGCGTAAGTGCCAAAGAAAGAGCAAACAATGGGATAGCGATCCACAAACGGCTGGAAATTTTCTTTTGGGAGAAGTTAATATAGTCAGCAATAATCATACGTGCACTTCGGAAAGCTGTATCTCCGGAAGTGATCGGAAGGACCACGACACCAAGAATCGCAAGTGTTCCGCCGATTGCCCCAAGCATTAAGGTAGAAGCTTCGCTTACCACAGCACCAGGACCTCCGTTAGCAAGGAAATCACTTAATCCGTTATAACCATCGAATAAGCTCATCGCGGCAGCAGCCCAGATCATGGCGATAACACCTTCTGCAATCATCATGCCATAGAAAATCTTGCGTCCCTGATTTTCATTCTGAGTTGTACGGGAAATAATCGGCGTCTGTGTTGCATGGAAACCGGAAAGAGCCCCGCAAGTGATAGTGAAAAACAGCAATGGGAAAATAGGTGCGTTAGCCGGATGGAAATTCTGCAGAGAAATTTCCGGAATATCGGCACCAGTTGCCACTAAACCAATACCTACGCCAAGTGCGCTGATTAAAAGCAATGCGCCAAAGTATGGGTACAGGCGTCCGATGATTTTATCAACAGGCAGCAAAGTCGCCAAAATATAATAGATGAAAATTGCAGCAATGATTAGAGTTAGTGAGATTTTTTGATCCATTACCACATAAAGCAGATCAGCCGGAGTTGTAACAAACACCGTACCAACCAATAACAGAAGAAGAACGGCGAAAGCGTTCACAACATGCTTCATGACTTTCCCGAGGAACTTGCTCGCAAGCTCAGGCAAATGCGCGCCGCGGTTGCGGATCGAAATCATTCCAGTTAAATAATCATGAACGGCACCGGCAAAAATACAGCCGACCACGATCCAGATAAAGGCTACAGGTCCGTAAAGCGCTCCCATAATCGGGCCGAAAATCGGACCAGTACCTGCAATATTCAGTAGCTGAATCAACGAGTTCTTTGGTGTGCTCATTGCGATATAGTCCACACCGTCAGCATGCGTGTAGGCCGGAGTCGTCCGTGCCTCCTTCACACCGAATACTTTTTCAACAAACTTGCCGTACGTAAAATAACCAATAATTAAAAGTGCAATACAGACTAAAAAAGTAATCATCATTATCCCCCTTTATGAATGCGTTTACATTAATTATATAAGAAGAGAAGGAAATTTGAACAATTTGTGTCCAACATGTAAAAAACAAAGATTAAAATGCAGTGATGGGGGATTAACATGCATCGAAGGGTATGAATGTATAGAAAATTCGTTATATTTAGTGGTTAGCAGTCCAGTTAAACTAAATATATAGTGCCAAAGCGATTTGGAGAGTGCAATCCCCATCGATTTTGGCGCAATTCCCAGTAAAAAGAGCGCAAACCCGTTCTCAAAGCGCAAAAACCTCCAGATAAGCGCAAACAGACACAATAACAGCGCGAAACCGAAGCAGAAGAGCGCAATCCCCATCGATTTTGGCGCAATTCATAGTAAAAAGGGCGCAAACCCGATTTTAAAGCGCAAAAAC
>NZ_JALJRC010000026.1:0-64473 GCF_024519925.1 Cytobacillus sp. Bac17
CGTTCGTCCTGAGCCAGGATCAAACTCTCCATATAAGAGTTGATTAAGCTCATAAATTGTCTTTTCAAAAAAGACTAAAGAATTAACGTTGACGTTTTTGTTCGTTCAGTTTTCAAAGATCAATCCGCCGCTCAGAAGCGACTTTCTTAATATATCACGTGTCAGCATCGACGTCAACAACTTTTTTTAAGTTGTTTTTTATTGGTGCTTTCCGTCATCAGCGACGTTTATTAATATACCAAGATACCAATAACAAGTCAACAGCTTTTTATATTTTTTTAATAAGAAAAGAAATATCTATTATCCCTTATTTTCCCGATGCTGTCTTGAACGCATGTATTTAAGGCAGTCTGCTGGCGTTGCCATACGCTGAAATAAAGAAAATAAGATTTTATATCGTTCTTCCATAGCTCTTTTGACAATATGGTCGATCCTGTCATCTTTTAAATCGAATAATATTTCGTCCATTTCCCGCTTAATGAGGTACTCCATTTCTTTCAGCTCTTTTTGGTTTAAAAGCATTCCAATCATTTTGATTGCCTCCATTGTATTATTCAATTTGTTTTCTGTAGTATTTTTCCATTTAGGATTTATTATGAGTGAATTTTTTATACATGGTAGAGACAAGTTCAGCATAGGTATGGATTAGGAAGGTATCGGACGAGGTGAATTGTTATGAACTTTTTTTATGTATTGAATGGTAAGTCTTTAAAACAAGTTTCGCTGGTTGTCATTGCAGCATTTTTCACAGCTTGGTTCCTCTATATGCAGAGCATTGTCCATTTGCCTGCTTTTTCAGCCAAAGACGGGCCTAAAGCGATATACAAAGGGGAAAAGGATTTAGCCCTCACCTTTAATATTGGATGGGGGGATGTAAAAGCAGAACCCATACTGGATATTCTCAAAGAAGAGAATGTTAAAGCGGCGACCTTTTTTCTGGCTGGTTCCTGGGCCGAACGACATCCGGATTTAGTTTCAAGAATCGTCAAAGAAGGTTACGAAATTGGGATTCTGGGCTATGGCTATGAAGATTATACAGAGCTAGAAGAAGACAAGATCAGAAGAGACCTCGCAAAAGCACAGGAAGCATTTAGAAAGCTGAATATTAAAGACATTAAGCTTGTGCGCGCCCCAACTGGACATTTTGACCAGAAAACGTTAAAGGTCGCTGAAAGAATGGGCTACACTGTTGTCCATTGGAGTGTTGATTCAAAGGATTGGACCAATCCGGGTGCAGAGAGGATTGCAGAAAATGTATCAAAAGCTAAAAAAGGAGACATTGTACTTCTGCATGCGTCCGATTCTGCAAAACAAACAGCCAAAGCCCTTCCGCTCATTTTAAATGATGTAAAAGCCAAGGGACTCAAATTCGTTTCCGTTTCTGAAATGATTGCTAATGCTGAGACGAAGACAAGTGAAATAAAATAGATAAGCGAAGCGCCTTGCCCACCCCCGATAAGCACAAGACGAGAGGGCAGGATGCTTGCGCCAGACAGTTATCGACATTCAAAATTCTATACTTAAAACAAAAGCCATCCATTATTTGGATGGCTTTTGAGCTAGATTGCTTCTTTGTTTTTGAGAATCCTCATTTAATTTATGAAGGATAAGCAGCTGGTAGGTGTTGCAGACTAGTAATGGGAACAGCATTAAATATAGCCAGCTTTCCTCATTTACCCTTAAGACCGGCACCCACTCAATGGCTGTTACAACCACCATAAAAAATACTGCAGGAATAAATGCATGCTGATTGGTCTGCTTTGCTTTAATTGCAGCAACCACAAGTGCGACTATAAGAAGAAAAGCCGCTACGCCAATATACGGAAGCATGCTGTCTCCCCCTCCCGCAAAAGCCTTATAGCGGAAGTAAACCAAGTCAAACAAAGCAAATAAAATCAGGACAATCTGAATAGGATTCCACAATCCTTTAAAAATCCCCAACCCGAAGCGGTGTACCGTCAAATATGCAAAGAAGCCCATTTGGCTAATGATGCTGAAGATTAATCCTACACCTATAAGCCAGAAGAATACCGACAGAATCTCAAGGAAATCGAAGTCAGTAAAAATAGGCGCAAATTCATCCCAGCGCACAATAAATCCGACAACTCCAGTAGTTAATCCTCCAACTAAAAGAGTTGATATAAAAAGCTTTACCCAATTACGGCTAGTCAATTTATTTTTCCCCCATAATAAATAAATTCATTCTTTATGATTGTACCAACCAAAGTTTGAAAAATCTAGGCATTGTATTTCCAGCGCATAATATTTGCTGAATTTCTTCATTCTAAAGGTAAGGACACCTCTGAAAGGAGCTTCATCATGATAAAAAAATTCCGTTTGCTCCTTCCATTAGCGCTAGTGTTTTTCATATCAGGCTGCGGCCAAGGTGAAACGGGCAACGGCCAAATGGATTATGAGCAGACTAAAAAAATGGTTGTAGATATATTAAAGACCGATGAAGGAAAAAAGGCGCTCGAAGAATTGATGGCTGAAGAAAAAATGCAGCAAAAGATGGTCATGGACCAAAAGGTAGTAGCCGATACCATTGAAAAAACCTTAACCTCTGATAAAGGTACAGAGTTTTGGAAGAAGTCCTTTGATGATCCAAAGTTTGCCGAAAGCATGGCAAAAAGTATGCAGAAAGAAAATGAACAGCTATTAAAAGATCTAATGAAAGACCCTGAATATCGGGGAATGATGATAGAAGTACTTAAAGATCCCGAACTCGAAAAAGAAGTTACGGATGTCCTTAAAAGCAAGGAATATCGGGAGCATATACAGAAAGTAATGACCGAGACATTTGAAAGCCCGCTTTTTAAAGCAAAAATTCAGGACATCCTTCTGAAAGCAGCAGAGGAAACGAAAAGCGGTCAGCAAGGCGGTGAAGAAAGCGGCGGTGAAGGCGGCGGCCAGGGTGCAGACCAAGGCGGCGGCGGTGGCGGCCAGGGAGGCGGAGCATAACTCCACCTTTAAAAAGAAAACCTCTTCCAATTCGGAAGAGGTTTCTTTCATTACTTGCTTTCAATTGATTGGATAACTTTGCGGGCGATATCTGTATAAATCTGTCCGAGCTTATGTTCTTCATCATAAATGGACGGTGCGAAGTCTTCTTCATTCCAATCAGGCTGCTGAAGAGGCAGCTGGCCCAGCACTTCTGTCCGCAGTTCCTCAGCAAGCTTTTCACCGCCGCCTTGACCAAATACGTGCTCTCTTTCACCAGTCAATTGGCTCTCGAAATAGGCCATGTTCTCAATAACACCCAGGATTTCATGCTCAGTACGAAGTGCCATAGCACCCGCCCTCGCAGCGACAAACGCAGCTGTAGGATGCGGAGTTGTCACAACGATTTCCTTGCAGGAAGGGAGCATTGTGTGCACATCCAGGGCCACATCTCCTGTTCCCGGCGGCAAATCAAGAAGAAGGTAATCCAATTCGCCCCATTCTACTTCATTGAAGAAGCTGTTCAGCATTTTGCCAAGCATTGGGCCTCTCCAGATAATTGGTGCATTATCTTCTACAAAGAATCCCATTGAAATCACCTTTACTCCAAAGCGCTCAACCGGCAGAATCCTTTCTCCTCTAACTACGGGGCGCTTTGTAATGCCCATCATATCCGGTACGCTGAATCCATAAATATCGGCATCGATCAGACCGACCTTTTTTCCTAAACGGGCCAGGGATACTGCCAGGTTTACAGATACGGTGGATTTGCCGACTCCGCCTTTTCCGCTGGCAATCGCAATAAACTCAGTTTTATTTCCAGAAGAAAGCAGGCCTTTGTCTTCTTCAGCCGCTGCCTCTCTATATTGTGAAAGCACTTCATCCGGAAGCTCGCTGAAGCGTATGCCAACGGTTTCCGCTCCTGCCTCTTTTAGAAGATTGACGATTTGAGTCTGAAGCTGAAGCTGTTCAGCTGTACCTGTCTTGGCAATTTGAATCTTGACGCTGACATGGTTCTTTTCTTCCTTGATTTTAATTTCTTCAATGGCGTTAAGTTCGCCCAATGTTCTATGTATAAATGGTTCCTTTAAGCCGTTTAAAGCTTCTTTGACTTTCTGTTCAGTTAACATACATTGCACCCGCCTTCTGAATTCGTTTCCAATTTAGTATAACATATTGAATATTCTATACTGTTAATTCTATCACACCAGGGATACATTCACTATTTCCCTGCATTCTAAAAAGAAAAGGCACTTTTTAAGCGCCTTTTCATTCCCATGTTTCGGTCAGTTCTTTTTCATTGGTATAGTAGCGCATGATTCCATTGTAAATGGAGGCAGCAATTTTATCCTGATATTCATCAGTTTTCAGATTGGCCCGTTCCCCCGGATTTGATAAGAACCCAACTTCTACTAGGACACCTGGCTTTTTGGCGTATTTTAAAATAAAAACATTGTTTAAAGGCTTCGAATTCCGCTTGGTATTCTCCAGGTTGCGGCGGAGTTCGTCCTGTATGAACTTTGCCGCTTTGGCATTTTCCTTAATCGCCGGTGCATAGAAAGTCTGCGCTCCGCTCCATCTGGGGGAAGGAATTGAATTTAAATGAATGCTGACATAAAAATCAGAATTAGAAGTATTGATCATTTCAAGCCGTTTCTTCAGGTCTTCTACTTTCCTCCGGCTGTAACCCCTGGTTCCCTCTGGTGCAAGGTCTCTGTCTTCCTCCCTCGTCATCAGCACAAGCGCTCCCTGCTCCTGAAGGTAGTCCCTTACTTTTAATGATACATCCAATGCGATATCCTTCTCAAGTGCACCTTCATCGCCTGCCCCGCCATCCGGACCGCCATGGCCGGGATCAAGCAAGATAATCTTTCCTGTTAAAGGAAGATTCCACGATTCCCAGGAATCATCATCCGTAAAGTCATATTGCAAAATTAGAAAAAGGACGATAAGCCCGATCGCAAACCCGCCTATTTTTAATTTTTTCTTCATATGTCCCAATCAGTCCCCCCTGCTTATCCTCATTTCAATATATGGGACAAGATGGAGATCTAGAACTTTGATCAGGACACCCCTTTTTACATTGTACTTTTCAGTGGAGACGCAATTTATGCCTTCTCTCCCCTTTATTGAATCCTTCCGACCACCAGCTGCTTACATATTGCTCACACATATAATAAAGGGATTCGCTCATTACCGCTTCCGAACCATGACCCCAATAAAGGAAAAAGTTATATAGTGTGTCCACTAAATGCTTATACTCTTTTTCACATCTATGGCGGACCTGATCCAGCGATTCGCCATAGAGCCCAAAACGGCTGTAGTTGGCCCCCAGCAAATAGGCTTCAATCGCAACATCATAGCATGCCTCCTCAATTCCGGCATTCATCATCAGACCGGAGACAAATCTGGAAGAACCAAAAAATTGCTGTACTTTCTCTTTTAAAGCTTTTATCGAAATTTCCCGAAGGACGGATTTTTCATATTTGATCTGCTTTTCTCTTTTTTTCTCTTTAAACGTTGTTATGACAGTCACTGCTTTCTCACCCCTTGAGGATAGTCTTTATCTGCAGAGGGAGAGAAATGCAAAAAGCAGCCGCGAATCGGCTGCCAATTTTTTATCAGAAAAGCGAAAGGAGCCCGCTTAAAGGAACCCCGATTAAAATCGCCTCTTCCTATAGTCAGACAAGTATCTAATACAGGAATAAATTCTTATTTTTTACGCAAAGCACCAGCCGGAGCTGATGCTTTTAAATACGCTTTTTATCGGATCTGTCCATTTCCGGACATGAGATATTTTCGGGTTGTTAATGCCGGCAGTCCCATTGGGCCTCTCGCATGGAGCTTCTGTGTGGATATGCCGATTTCAGCACCGAAGCCAAGAGCCCCTCCATCTGTGAATCTGGTCGAGGCATTATGGTACAATGCTGCAGCATCTGTCAGCTGCATGAATCTTTTGGCTGTTTCACCATTTTCCGTAATGATCGCCTCAGAATGCTTTGTTCCATATCGGTCAATATGATCAATGGCCTGTTCAAGGCTATCAACGGTTTTTACCGCCAAATCCAGGCTTAAATATTCATTTGCCCAATCGCTCTCGCTCACTGGCACAACATTAGGCAAAGCTTTTGCCGCAGCCTTATCTCCATGTACTGTTATACCGTGCTTTTTCAGAGCTTCTGCAAGCAAATCTTTATGCTGGTTAAGCCATGCTTCATGTACAATCAGCGTTTCTGCTGCGTTGCAGACAGCCGGACGGTCTGTTTTGGCATTAACCAGGATATTGATCGCTTTTTCAGGATTCGCTTCCTTATCTACATAGATATGGCAGTTTCCCACCCCTGTTTCAAGAACAGGCACTGTTGCATTCTCAACCACTGCCTTAATAAGGGATGCGCCGCCTCTTGGAATTAAGACATCAATATGCTCCTTCATTGTAAACAGCTGCATTGCCGCTTCTCTGTCTGCTGTGGCAATAAATTGAACAGCCTCTTTAGGTATTTTCGTTTTTTCAAGAGCACCATGAATGATCTCCACTATAGCCTGATTCGAGCTCAGGGCTGATGATCCGCCTTTTAGGACAATGGCATTTCCTGACTTTAAAGCCAGACCTGCTGCATCTGCTGTTACATTGGGTCTTGCTTCATAAATCATGCCGATGACACCCAGCGGAACCCGGACCTCTTCAACCTTCAGCCCATTATCCAAAGTCCATCCAGACATGACGTCTCCAACCGGATCGGGAAGTTCAGCTACCTGGCGAAGTCCGGCTGCAAATTCAAAAACCCGCTCTTTAGTCAATGACAGCCGGTCCATATATGCCTCTTCAAATCCATTTTCCTTGCCGTTTTTTAAATCGGCCATATTGGCTGCAAGAATTGATTCATATCCAGTCTCCAAATCATCTGCAACTGTATGGAGTGCTTCGTTCTTTTCTTCCGTTGTTAAAATACTTAATGTTTTGGCAGCCTTCCTGGCTTTTTTCGCCTGTTCTTCTACATTATTTGTCTTTACTGCTGATGCAGTAGTCATTGAATCCCTCCTATTAGTTTAAACAAGTGCCGGCAGCTTAAAGTCGCGGGAACATACAAACGTTTCTTGAGCAATGGCCGGTTCCAGCTCTTCATCTGCTGTATGGTCATTTAACTGTTCGTTTGAATAATTAATGCGGCCGAGGCCGATTTCTTTTCCCTCTTCATCCAGAATGCGGACAACTGCGCCATTTTTAAATCGCCCTTTTACTTCCTGAATATCAGAGAGATAAAGGTTTTCCTGATGATCCACAATCGCCTCTATCCCATGAGAGCTGATGGTCACCTTGCCTTCAGGGCCTGAGTGAAATGCAATCCACTGTTTCTGGTTATCCAGATTGAATGCATCCGGTTCCGGCTTGAAGTAGGTTCCTTTCGCCCTGCCTTCCACAGCTTCCATTAAGATATTTTCCGTACCTGCTTTTCCTAAAAAAGAATCAATTCCCGCAGCCATGGCAATTTTCACTGCCTGGATTTTTGACTTCATGCCGCCTGTTCCTACAGCACTTCCAGATCCTCCTGCAGCAGCTTCAATTTCAGGTGTAATGCTGTGAACCCTCTCCAGAAGACTTGCACCAGGATTGTCATTGGGGTTGCAGTCATAGAGGCCGTCAACGTCTGATAAAATAATCAATAAATCAGCATCGATCAGACCTGCCACTTTTGCCGCCAGGGTATCATTGTCCCCGAATCGCAAACGGTCGACTGTAACCGTGTCATTTTCATTTATAATCGGGATGATTCCGCGCTCCAGCAGCACATTCATGGTGTTATGCATGTTGCCATAACGCTTTTCATCGGAGAAATCGCTTCTGGTAATTAAGATTTGTGAAGCGACATACCCGTGAGATAAAAAGAGTTCTGAGTAAGATTCCATTAATAAGCCCTGGCCAATTGAAGCAGCAGCCTGTTTTTCCGGAAGGGAAGAAGGACGGTTAAGGCAGCCGAGCTTCCGGTAGCCTGCAGCTACAGCACCTGATGACACGACAGCTGTTTCATAGCCAGCATCCTTCAGCTCGACAATTTGCTCTGCAAATTTTTCAAGCTTTCTGCGGCTGATCTCCCCATGCATGCTTGTTAGTGAGCTGCTTCCGATCTTAATAACAACTCTTTTTATCTGCTTTTCTTTACTCAACATCCAATACCTCCTGTGAACTTATAAATCCCATTTCCCTTAGGAAGTGACAAGGGCGCCTTCCAATTCTTCGCTGATCTCCTTTGAACGTTTGGCGGCATGCTCCACTGCCTGTGTGATAGCTTCTCCTCCATTGTATCTCCTTAAAGCTTCGAGCCCTGAAGCAGTTGTGCCATTTGGCGAGGTCACTTTCTCTCTAAGAGAAGTTGGAGCTTCATCCTTTTCAAGCACCATCTTAGCTGCTCCAAAAATCGTCTGGGCGACAATTTTTCGTACAGTCTCTTCATCCATGCCTTTTTGCACCCCTACCCGCTCCATATTTTCCATCAGATAATAGAAGTAAGCAGGACCGCTTCCGGCTAATCCCGTAAAAACATCCATCTGGTCTTCATCAATGATATACACTTCCCCCATGCATTCCAGCAATTCCTTAACCAATTCTACATTGGCCATGCTGGTATTCTTGCCTGCCACGACAGCCGTCGCAGATTCCTGAATCATGCTCGAAGTATTTGGCATCACACGCACAACCTGCTGTCCCGGATTTAAATGGTCTTCCATGAACTCAGTTGTAATGCCTGCCAAAACAGAAAGAATTACCTGGCCGGGATTTAATTTATCTTTAATCGAACGCAGAGCTTCCTCTGCACCTTTTGGTTTCATGGCTAAAATGAATAAATCAATCTCCTCAAATGGAAGCTCGCTTTGGGGCATCGCACTCACACCGTACTTATCATGAATCTCTTCCAGTCTGTCTGCATTGCTCCTATTCGTTACAAATACTCGATCGGGTGATATTTCCCCAGCTGTCATCACTCCCGAGATCATTGATTCAGCCATTGACCCTGCTCCTAAAAAAGCAATTGTTTTATTGGCTAACATGGACATCCTCCTTTAAATGAACAAACTGTTCGTATAACCGTTCGTATTTTATCAACGTTATCTATCGTAACATGCTTAAATACATATTCAAGGGTATTAGGGAAAGACGGGAGGATATGGGCGAGATAGTGAATGAAAACGCTAACATATGCTGCCTAAGATTCGCTGAGGCTCCCTCAGCGTGAATAATCCCCTCTCAGGCCCATATTTGCAAAAATATATTTTCCCATTTCTTAAAAGTGCACAAACACAAAGCCTGGCCAACTGGCTGAGCTGTGCCGAATAAAAAAGCTGCAAATAAATAAAATAAGAAATAAAAAAACTCCCAGCCAAAATGGCTGAGAGCTTTGATAAGCAAATATTAACGCTTTGAGAACTGAGGAGCACGACGAGCACCTTTAAGACCGTATTTCTTACGCTCTTTCATACGTGCGTCACGAGTTAATAGTCCTGCGCGCTTTAATGTTGGACGGAATTCTGGATCTGCTTGAAGCAATGCACGAGCGATGCCGTGGCGGATTGCGCCAGCTTGACCAGTGTATCCACCGCCGTTTACATTTACAAGAATGTCGTAGCTGTTAACAGTTTCAGTAGCTACAAGCGGCTGTTTTACAACTTCACGTAAAGCTGCAAAAGGAATGTAATCTGTGATTTCACGACCATTGATGATGATTTTACCGTCGCCTGGAACTAAACGAACACGTGCAACGGAGCTCTTACGACGACCAGTACCAATATATTGAACCTGTGCCAAGTTAATAACCTCCCTAAAAATTATCCACGAAGTTCGTAAACTTCAGGTTGTTGTGCTTGGTGCTTATGTTCGCTACCAGCATATACGTGTAATTTCTTGAACATTTGACGACCAAGAGAGTTCTTTGGAAGCATGCCTTTGATTGCAAGCTCAAGCATTCTCTCAGGGTAGTTTGTACGCATTTCAAGAGCAGTTCTTGTTTTTAGACCGCCTGGGTGCATGCTGTGACGATAGTAGATCTTGTCAGTAAGCTTTTTCCCAGTAAGTTCGATTTTTGAAGCATTGATAAGAATTACATGATCACCAGTATCAACATGTGGTGTATAAGTTGGTTTATGTTTACCACGTAGAATTGATGCAACTTCACTAGCAAGACGACCAAGAGTTTTGCCTTCAGCATCAATCACGTACCATTTACGTTCGATATTGTTTGAATTCGCCATAAACGTTGTACGCATCAGTTTCCCTCCTAATAATTCCATTCATAATCATTTTTTTGGTTTATCTATTCGACACAATAAGTTCCGGGGCTTATCGTGGTTTTAATAATAATACCATATGCTATAATATAACTTTGACAGTCCAATGTCAAGCGAATGTTACACCTGGTTTAGTTGTTTTAAACTCTTTTTTTATATGAGTTTGGCTTTACAACGCGCCCTCGCGGTTCTTCAATTGTTTTTTCCAAAATTTTAATAAAAAACTTTCCACAAATATAAACCTTGAGGAGGCGCTGTTTTCCCTGCAGCTGATCTGTTTTTTTCTTTAAGAACAGAAGGCATGGAATCGGGGTCTCTTTCCCCTGAGCCAACTTCAAGTAGTGTGCCGGCCAGGATGCGGACCATATTATATAAGAATCCGGTGCCTCTAAAGCGGAAGATGAGCGTATCCTCTTTTTCCTGCACCTCTATCTCCTGTAGTTCCCTGACCTTATCCTCCACTTCCGTCTTAGCGGAGCAGAAGCTTGTAAAATTATGTGTCCCTATTAAATCCGCAGCCGCTTGTTTGATTGCATCCGTATTTAAGGGATAGGGGTAATGATAGGCATAATGTCGTTTAAAAGGGTCTCTCCTGGATGAGCGATGCACGAAGTACCGATATTCCTTCCCTTTCGCATCAAAACGGACATGAAAGTCATCAGGCACTGTCTCAGCCCCTACTATGGCCACCTCATCCGGCAGCAGGGAATTAAGGGCGATTTCCCATTTTTCAATAGGAATATTCAAAGGGGAATCGAAATGGATCACCTGGCCCCGTGCATGGACACCTGCATCGGTTCTGCCTGAGGCTGTGACCTTGATGTCTTCTCCTTTATGAAGCTTCTTTAAGGCCCTCTCCAGCTCTCCTTGAACAGTCCGCTTGCCAGGCTGCACCTGATAGCCTGCAAAATGGGTGCCGTCATACGTTATATTACATTTAAATCTTTGCATAGGGTCACCTCATTACGTCCTCAGCAGGATTAACACCAGAGTCAGGGCTGCAAGCATTGCCAGCATAGCCGTATCCTTCAGACCCCAGTTAAGCTGCCTGTATTTCGTTCTGCCTCCCCCGCCTCTATAGCCGCGTGACTCCATCGCTACAGCAAGCTCCTCAGCCCGTTTGAACGAACTGACAAACAAAGGGATTAAGAGAGGAATAATGGCTTTGATACGTTCTTTAATCGGGCCGCTTGAAAAGTCGACTCCCCTGGCTGTCTGAGCTTTCATGATTTTATCCGTTTCCTGCATAAGTGTCGGGATAAAGCGAAGAGAAATCGACATCATTAATGCCAGTTCATGCACCGGAAACTTGATTTTATTCAATGGAGCCAGCAGGCTTTCCAGACCATCCGTTATTTCAATCGGAGTCGTTGTCAAAGTCAGAATGGAAGTCATCAGAATGAGCAGGAAGAAGCGCAATGATATGAAAATCCCCTGTCTCAAACCTTCTTCATAGATTGTAATCCATCCAAAACGGAAGAGGACTTCACCCTCTTTTGTCAAAAACAAGTGGAGGAATAATGTAAAAATAACAAGCAGAAGGACCGGCTTTAACCCTGTATAGATAAACCGGATCGGAACCTTCGATAAAGCAATCATCAAAAAGGTGTAAACCGTAAGTAAGCCGTATGTCAGCATATTATTTGCCAGGAAGACAATGCACACGAATAAGAAAATAAGGACTAGCTTAGAACGGGGATCCATCCTGTGCAGGACAGACTCTGCCGGAACATAGCGCCCAAAGATCATTTTATCCATCATTTTGGCGTCCCCCTTTTCATCGCAGCAGCAATCTCATCCGTCAGCTCATCCATGGTCAGACATGTCTTAGAGAAACGGATGTTAAGTGATTCTTCCATTTTCAGCTGAAAACGGACAACCTCCGGAACATCGAGGCCAAGCTTAAGCAAGCCTTCCGGAGAAGAAAAGATTTCTTTAGGCGTTCCCTTTCTGTACACTTCACCGTTGTGCATGATGACAATCTGATCAGCATAGCGGGAGGCGTCCTCCATGCTATGTGTCACTAGCACTGTCGATAGCCCTCTTGTACCATGCAGGCTGTAGAACATATCCATGATTTCTTTTCTGCCCCGCGGGTCAAGCCCTGCAGTAGGCTCATCCAGGACAATGACATCAGGCTCCATTGCCAGTACTCCGGCTATCGCCACCCGTCTCATTTGGCCGCCTGACAGGTCAAATGGGGACTTGTGTAAAATTTCCTCCGGCAGGCCAACCTGGCTTATGGCTGCTCTTGCTCTTTTTTTGGCTTCCTCTTCTGACACTCCGAAGTTCATCGGACCAAAGCATATATCTTTCTCGACCGTTTCCTCAAACAGCTGATGCTCAGGAAATTGAAACACGATGCCGACCCTTTGGCGGATTTCCTTCAGGTTTTTTTGTTTCTTATGCGAGGTGATCAGACGCTCTCCAATCACTACCTGGCCTTCTGTCGGTTTAAGCAGGCCATTTAAATGCTGGAGGACAGTCGATTTGCCTGATCCCGTATGACCGATAATTGCCAGAAACGTGCCTGATGGAATATCAATGGAAACATCCTTTATCGCGAGGCGTTCAAATGGCGTATTGACCTGATACCGGTATTCTACATTTTGGAGTGAGATGTCCATAATTCTTCCACCAACTCTTCTTCAGATAAATAATGCCTTGATAACGGCAAGCCTTTTTCTCTTAATATCTTGCTTAGCTTCACAGGAAAAGGAATATCCAGGCCCAGCTTTACAAGCTCTTCATCCATTTGAAAGATTTCCTCAGGTGTGCCTTCCCGATATAACTGTCCTCTGTTCATAACCACGATGCGATCAGCCTTTGCAGCTTCCTCCAAATCATGTGTGATGGAGATGACTGTCATATGATAGTCCTGCTTCAGCTCTCTGACGGTTTCAAGCACCTCTTCACGCCCTCTTGGATCAAGCATGGAGGTTGACTCGTCCAGAATTATAATGTCCGGCCTTAGGGCGATGACGCCGGCAATGGCCACCCTTTGTTTCTGGCCGCCAGAAAGATGGTGCGGCTCTTGATTAAGAAATTGTTCCATTTTGACTTTCTCCAGTGATTGCGCAACACGCTGAACCATGTCATTTCTTTCAATTCCATGGTTTTCTAAACCAAAAGCCACATCATCCTGTACGGTCGTTCCGACAAACTGGTTATCCGGATTCTGAAAAACCATGCCGATCTTCTTTCTGGTTTCCCAGACGGTCTCTTCGGTCAATGGAATTCCTCCTACTGTAATACTGCCTTCCAGAGGATAATGCAGGCCATTCAGCAGTTTGGCTAGTGTTGATTTCCCGGAACCATTATGGCCAACAATAGCAAGCCATTCCCCTTTCCATATATTGAAAGAGACATTGTGCAGCGCATATCCAGCCTCTGCATCGTATTTAAACGAAACATTTTTCAATTCTACCAGCGGCTCGTTCATGTGAAGTCCTCCTCTCAGCTCTGCTTCTCTATTTCAGCTCTGCTCTAATATTCTTATCCTAATGAAAAAACCCGCCATTTTTGGCGAGCTTTAAATAGTTCGATAATAGGTTATGTTACCGGATAGCAAGCGTTGAATGATACCATTCTCCCACACTTGTAATACACAAGAAAATCTGGATTTCTGCTATCTAAGCTTATTGGATGCCTATTATGCCTCCCTATTAAAAGCTCATACTGACGCAGTATGGTGGTTGGTTCTTGCTATAGTATGACTGTTCAGAGACCTCGATTTCCTTATGGTTTATGAACATACTAAATTTAAAAAAGCCTGCACCTCTTTCCGTCAGGCAGTAAACTGCCGGGCGCAAATCTTCTTTCCGGAAGAGGTGCATGAGCTAGACAAGACAGTGTACCAGGTAATGGGGAATCTATTGGTCATCCATCCCTGTATAATAGCTGTACATGCTCATCGTAACGCTCGTTTTTGGCCTGAAATAGGCGTTCCTAACATATTAAGGAAACAGCCGCTTTTATAGAAAAAGGGCAAAGAACAAGTTCAATGAAACTGTCCCGCGCCCTTTCCTTAAAAAATTATACTAACTCGATGATTACCATTGGCGCACCGTCTCCACGACGAGGTCCAAGTTTCATAATACGAGTGTATCCGCCTTGGCGCTCTTCATAACGAGTTGCGATGTCGCTGAATAATTTTTGAACTGCATCCTGGTCAGTTTCAGCGTTAGCTACCTCATTGCGAACAAAAGCAGCTGCTTGACGGCGTGCATGCAAGTCGCCGCGCTTTCCAAGAGTGATCATTTTCTCAACAACTGAACGAAGTTCTTTTGCACGAGCTTCAGTTGTTTCAATGCGCTCATTGATGATTAGATCTGTTGCTAAGTCACGCAGCATAGCTTTACGTTGTGAGCTAGTGCGTCCTAACTTTCTGTATCCCATGAAAGTTTCCCTCCTTTGTTGAAGTCATTCAATCTGCTGAAAGCCAAACATATAAAGATGATGAATCAATTTACATCAATCAATCGTCTTTGCGTAAGCCCAGTCCAAGATCTTCTAATTTATGTTTTACTTCCTCAAGTGACTTTCTGCCCAGGTTACGGACCTTCATCATATCCTCTTCAGTCTTATTGGCTAATTCCTGAACAGTATTGATGCCAGCACGCTTTAAGCAGTTGTAAGAACGTACAGATAAATCAAGTTCTTCAATTGTCATCTCAAGTACTTTCTCTTTTTGGTCTTCTTCTTTTTCAACCATGATTTCGGCATTTTGAGCTTCATCAGTTAAACCGACAAAGATATTCAAATGCTCAGTTAAGATCTTCGCTCCAAGTGCAACCGCATCTTGAGGACCTGTACTTCCGTCAGTCCAAACATCGAATGTTAACTTATCATAGTTAGTCATTTGACCCACACGTGTATTCTCTACCTGATAAGAAATGCGAGATACTGGAGTGTAGATGGAATCGATCGGAATCACACCGATTGGCTGATCTTCTCTCTTGTTTTGGTCAGCTGGTGTATACCCTCGTCCGCGTCTTGCAGTTAAACGCATGCGCAGGTGGGCATTTGAACCTAGAGTAGCAATATGAAGATCCGGATTAAGGATTTCAACATCGCTGTCATGAGTTACGTCAGCTGCCTTCACTACACCTTCACCCTGAACATCGATTTCCAATGTTTTTTCTTCATCAGAGTAGATTTTAAGTGCTAGTTTTTTAATGTTTAAAATGATAGATGTTACATCTTCTACGACGCCTTCAATTGTTGAGAACTCATGAAGTACCCCATCAATTTGGATCGATGTGACAGCGGCACCTGGGAGTGAGGATAAAAGGATACGACGTAAGGAGTTACCCAAAGTTGTACCATATCCACGCTCAAGTGGCTCGACGACGAACTTGCCGTACTTGGCATCATCGCTGATCTCAACCGTTTCGATTTTTGGTTTTTCTATTTCGATCATCAAAATATACCCTCCTTCAAAACGTCGAAACCCCGGCTAGCAATCTCTAACCGAAATTCCCCCATGTATACGTTCCCGTTTTGTGCACAACAACTGGAATAATTATTCTGTATAACTAAAAAATTAGTATCATATCCCATTATAGACAAGGATACAAAATCTATACAGAAAAATTATACACGGCGGCGTTTTGGTGGACGACATCCGTTATGAGGAACTGGAGTTACGTCTCTGATAGCAGTAACTTCTAGACCAGCAGCTTGAAGAGCACGGATAGCAGCTTCACGTCCTGCACCAGGTCCTTTAACAGTTACTTCAAGAGATTTCATACCGTGTTCCTGAGAAGTTTTAGCTGCAGTTTCAGCTGCCATTTGCGCTGCGAATGGAGTAGATTTACGAGAACCTTTGAATCCAAGAGCTCCAGCACTTGACCAGGAAACTGCATTTCCATGAACATCAGTGATAGTTACGATTGTGTTATTGAAAGTAGAACGGATATGTGCAATACCTTGTTCAATATTCTTTTTCACACGACGCTTACGTGTATTAGTTTTACGAGCCATTTAAAGTACCTCCTTTACCGATTATTTCTTCTTGTTCGCTACAGTCTTACGAGGACCTTTGCGAGTACGAGCGTTGTTTTTTGTGTTTTGTCCGCGAACCGGTAAACCACGGCGATGACGTAGACCGCGATAGCTTCCGATCTCCATTAGACGTTTGATGTTAAGTGATACTTCACGGCGAAGGTCACCTTCAACTTTCAATTTGTCAATGATGTCACGGATTTTGTTAAGTTCATCTTCTGTAAGATCACGAACACGAGTGTCTTCAGAAACACCAGCTTCAGCCAAAACTTTTTGAGCTGTAGATTTACCAATACCAAAGATATAAGTTAATGAGATTACTACACGTTTTTCACGTGGAACATCTACACCAGCAATACGTGCCATTGTATAAGCGCACCTCCTTCAATTTAACCTTGTTTTTGTTTATGTTTAGGGTTTTCACAGATAACCATTACTTTTCCACGTCTGCGGATAACTTTACACTTTTCGCAGATTGGTTTAACTGATGGTCTTACTTTCATTATCCTAACCTCCTTAATAGTACGGAGTGCAATGATTATTTAAAACGATATGTGATTCTACCGCGTGTTAAATCATATGGAGATAGCTCAACTGTTACTTTATCTCCAGGTAAAATGCGGATGAAGTGCATACGGATCTTACCGGATACATGAGCTAGCACTGTATGACCATTTTCTAATTCTACCTTAAACATTGCATTTGGCAAAGTATCAACAACTGTGCCTTCTATTTCAATTACATCGTCTTTCGCCATTGAACGATACTCCCTTCTTCATATCATATACGAATTCATTTACATACTTTGCAAGCGCAAAGCGCAACTTTCCGTTTGTTACACGGCCGGTCTCCTCGAGACTGGTCTGAACTTCTGGAGAGATATAATTAAGCAATTGCAGATGCTGAATGTTCTTTTTCTTCGGGCAATCAAATTTCTTCCTGCCGCCGTCAGCAAGCATAACAAACCTTTCATCCATCAACCTTATAATTATAGCATATTGACCAGCATCGCGCCCGCTTTTGATCAAAACAATTTGACCAGGCTGCGGATTCGTATCAGAACCAACCAATGGAATCACCTGCACCTTAGGCTTTTGTTAATATTTCATAACCGGTTTCAGTGATCGCTATTGTGTGCTCAAAATGTGCACACCTTTTACCGTCAACCGTAACAACTGTCCAGTTATCGGTTAAGGTTTTAACATAACGACTTCCTGCATTCACCATAGGTTCAATAGCAAGTACCATACCCGGCTTTAAGCGCGGCCCTCTGTTAGGCGGTCCATAATGAGGAATTTGGGGATCCTCATGTAAGTCTTGCCCTACACCATGGCCGACATACTCGCGTACAATGGAAAAGCCATTAGATTCCGCATACGTTTGGATAGCATGGGAGATGTTCGACAAGCGCTCACCCGGTTTTGCTTCTTCAAGACCCTTATATAACGATTCCTCTGTCACATCCATCAGACGCTCGGATTCCTCATCAATTTGGCCAATAGCATAAGTCCAGGCTGAGTCACCATGATAACCGTTATATTTAGCACCGATATCAATGCTGATTATATCACCGTTATTTAAAACTCGATCACCAGGGATCCCGTGAACAAGTTCATCGTTAACTGAAGCACAAATGCTGCCGCGGAAACCATTATACCCTTTAAAAGACGGGATTGCATCGTGTTTACGGATAAACTGGTCAGCAATATCATCTAATTCGCGGGTTGTGATTCCGGGTACAATATGTTTCTTCAGTTCCTGGTGTGTAAGTGCTACGATCCTGCCGGCCTCACGCATTATATCAAGTTCACGCGGGGTTTTGCAAATGATCATTGTAAGCCCCCGAGCAAAGCATCAAGATCAGAAAATACTTTATTAATATCTTGCTGACCATCAATATTGCGCAGATAACCTTTCGTTTCGTAGAAATCAAGCAACGGTTTTGTTTGTTTAATATTAACGTCAAGTCTATTCTGAACAGTAGCTTCATTATCATCAGCACGCTGATACAGCTCACCGCCACAGCGATCGCACACTCCGTCCTTCGCTGGCGGATTGAATACTAAGTGATAAGTAGCTCCGCAGTCTTTACAGATGCGGCGTCCGGTAAGACGTTCCATTAGAATGCTCTGATCAACATCAATATTTATGACATAATCAATTTTCTTGTTTAAATCAGAAAGGATGTTTTCAAGGGCATCTGCTTGGGCAACCGTTCTTGGGAAGCCATCCAGCAAAAAGCCTTTTTCGCAATCATCCTTGCTTAAACGTTCACGGACAATGCCGATTGTTACTTCATCAGGAACAAGCTCGCCTTTATCCATGAATGATTTTGCTTTAAGGCCTAGGTCCGTTTCGTCTTTAATAGCCGCACGGAACATATCTCCAGTAGAGATATGAGGGATGCCGTATTTTTGGACGATCTTCTCGGCTTGTGTACCTTTTCCGGCACCAGGGAGCCCCATTAAAACTAAATTCACGTCAATTTCCCCCTAGTCTCTAAATGGTATAAGGGAACGAGACGCTCCCTACACCCAAATTATTTAATGAAACCTTTATAATGACGCTTAACCAGCTGTGCTTCAAGCTGCTTCATCGTTTCAAGTGCAACACCGACAACGATTAGCAGGCTTGTGCCTCCAATTTGCGCAGATTCAGGTAATCCAGCGATATTAATGAAGAATACCGGCAGGATAGAAATGACCGTCAGGAAGAGCGCACCGACCAATGTTAAACGATATAAGACGCGAGTCAAATATTCCTGCGTGTTATTTCCTGGACGGATGCCCGGGATATAACCGCCCTGCTTCTTCAGGTTTTCCGCAACTTGCTCCGGATTCACCTGAATGAAAGCATAGAAATAAGTAAAAGCAATGATTAATGCACTATAAATGACCATCCCGATCGGAGACGTGTAGTCAAATATTCTTTGAATCCAAAGCGTCACATCATTCTGCTCAAAGAAACCTGCAATGGTTCTTGGCGTGATGATGAAAGAAATCGCAAAGATTACTGGAATTACACCAGCTGCATTAACTTTTAACGGAAGATGAGTTGATTGTCCGCCAGCAGAATTTTTCCCTGCTGTTACGCGCTTAGCGTATTGAATAGGAATTTTTCTTAATGCCTGTTGGATAAAGATCGTTCCCACAACAATAGCGATGACTGCAACCAGGATAAGCACGACTGTCACAATGCGAAGGAATAGCTGCTCTCCAGCATTTTCAAACTGCTGAGCATAAATCTGGTTAACCGTTGAAGGAATACCAGCTGCGATACCAGCAAAGATAATGATGGAAATACCATTGCCAACGCCTTTTGATGTAATCTGCTCGCCAAGCCACATTAGAAATGCAGTTCCGGCAGTCAATACTACAGCAATCAATAGATAAGAAGTAATTCCCGGATTTTCAATCAGCATTCCGCCTGCTAGGTTATTAAACCCATAAGACATACCGAGAGCCTGGATAAAACCAAGCACGATAGTAAAGTAACGGGTAAACTGAGCTAACTTACGGCGTCCAACCTCACCCTGCTTAGACCATTCCGTAAACTTAGGAACAACATCCATCTGCAGAAGCTGCACAATGATGGATGCCGTAATGTACGGCATGATGCCCATCGCAAGGATTGAGAAGTTCAGGAGCGCCCCGCCGCCGAATGTATTCAGAACACCGAATACATTAAGTTCATCCTGGGCTTTTAATAGATCTGCATTTACGCCCGGTACAGGTATAAATGTACCGATGCGAAATACGATCAGCATTAAAAGGGTGAAAATAATCTTTCGTCTTATATCACCCACACGCATAAAATTGGAGATTGTCTGAAACATTAAATCACCTCAGTTTGACCGCCGGCAGCTTCGATAGCTTCCTTTGCAGCAGAGGAGAATTTATGAGCTTTAACTGTAAGCTTTTTCTCAACTTTGCCTTTTGCAAGAATCTTGATTCCTGCTTTTTCGTTGCTTACTACACCAGTTTCGATAAGAAGCTCAGGAGTTACTTCTGCTCCATCTTCGAAACGGTTTAAAGCATCAAGGTTCACAACCGCGTATTCTTTACGGTTGATGTTAGTGAAACCGCGCTTAGGCAAGCGTTGGAATAAAGGTGTTTGACCACCCTCGAATCCAGGACGGACACCGCCGCCAGAACGAGCGTTTTGACCTTTATGACCCTTACCAGCAGTTTTACCATTACCGGAACCGATACCACGGCCTTTGCGTTTGCGTTCTTGACGAGAACCTTCTGCAGGCTTTAATTCATGAAGTTTCATGTTGGCACCTCCTTATTTGTAGAAGAATAGAATTATTTTTCTTTTACCACAACAAGGTGAGCAACTTTGTTGATCATTCCGCGGATAGCAGGATTATCTTGATGCTCAACTGTTTGGTGCATTTTGCGTAAGCCAAGAGCCTTAACTGTTTCGCGCTGGTCTTGCGGGCGACCAATCACGCTGCGAGTGAGGGTTACTTCTAGTTTATTCGCCATTTGATATCCCTCCTTATCCTAACAGTTCTTCTACTGATTTACCACGTAATTTCGCTACGTCCTCAGCACGTTTTAATTGAGTTAAACCGTTCAAAGTGGCGCGAACCATGTTGATTGGTGTGTTAGTACCTAAAGATTTAGATAAGATATCACCAACACCAGCTAATTCTAGAACCGCACGAACTGGACCTCCGGCGATTACTCCCGTACCTTCAGAAGCAGGCTTAAGAAGGATTTCTCCAGCACCGAAGTGACCGATTACCTGGTGAGGAATTGTAGTTCCAACCATAGGTACTTCGACTAAGTTTTTCTTAGCATCTTCAATAGCTTTGCGGATTGCTTCAGGAACTTCCTGTGCTTTACCTGTACCAAAGCCAACGTGACCGTTTTTGTCACCTACTACTACAAGAGCAGAGAAACGAAAACGACGTCCACCTTTAACAACCTTTGCTACACGATTAACCGTAACTACGCGCTCTTCAAGTTCAAGTTTGTTTGGATCAATACGACGCATCTTTTTGTGTCCCTCCTTTGTCTATTAAAATTCTAAACCATTTTCACGTGCTGCATCAGCTAATGCTTTAACACGTCCATGATATAGATAGCCACCACGATCGAAAACGACAGCTTTAACGCCTTTTTCGACTGCGCGCTTTGCAACTAATTCTCCGACCTTAACTGCTGCATCAACGTTGCCAGTTGCATCAAGGTTTACTTCTTTATCTTGTGTAGAAGCACTTGCTACAGTAACTCCGTTTACATCATCAATAAGTTGAGCATAAATGTGCTTGTTTGAACGATACACATTTAAACGAGGACGAGCCGCAGTTCCAGAAAGTTTCGCACGCACACGAGCATGTCTTTTCTTACGAACTGCATTTTTATCAGCCTTCGTAATCATTTCGGTCACTCCTTTCGTTTACCTAAGCGGCATTACTTACCAGTTTTACCTTCTTTACGACGAACATATTCGCCTTCATAGCGGATACCTTTACCTTTGTAAGGCTCTGGAGGACGAACATCACGGATGTTGGCAGCCAATGCACCAACACGCTCTTTGCTAGTACCTTTAACAATGATCTTTGTGTTAGATGGCACTTCAACTTCAATACCTTCTTCAGGCTCGATTTCAACAGGATGAGAGTAACCAACGTTTAAAACAAGCTTTTTGCCTTGTTTTTGAGCACGGTAACCGACACCGATAAGCTCTAGTCCTCTTTCGAATCCTTTTGACACACCTTCAACCATGTTAGCTAGAAGTGCGCGAGTTGTTCCGTGCAATGCGCGGTGTTCTTTCGCTTCAGATGGACGGGAAACGTTGATTACGTTCTCCTCCACCTTGATTTCGATATCCTGGTTGAATGAACGGGAAAGTTCACCTTTAGGACCCTTCACAGTAACAGTGTTATTGTCGATAGTAACAGTAACACCAGATGGAATTTCGATTGGTTTTTTACCTATACGAGACATTTAATTGCACCTCCATTCATGAAAAACTCTATTACCAAACGTATGCTAATACTTCTCCGCCGACTTGTTTAGCGCGAGCTTCTTTGTCTGTAAGAACTCCTTGAGAAGTAGAAACTAGTGCGATTCCAAGACCGTTAAGTACGCGAGGTACTTCATCAGCCTTTGCGTATACACGAAGACCAGGCTTACTGATACGCTTAAGACCAGTGATAACGCGTTCGTTGTTTGAACCGTATTTTAAGAAAATGCGGATGATGCCTTGCTTGTTATCCTCGATAAGCTCAACATCACGTACAAAACCTTCACGCTTTAAGATCTCAGCAATTTCCTTCTTGATGTTAGAAGCAGGAACTTCTAATTTTTCGTGACGAACCATGTTCGCATTACGGATGCGAGTTAGCAAGTCTGCAATTGGATCTGTCATGACCATTGTTTTTACCTCCTTCCCATACTTGGGGTTTACCAGCTAGCTTTTTTCACGCCAGGAATTTGTCCTTTATATGCTAATTCACGGAAACAAATACGACAAAGCTTAAATTTACGGTATACAGAATGTGGACGTCCGCAGCGTTCGCAGCGAGTGTACTCCTGTACCTTGTGTTTAGGCGTGCGTTTTTGCTTCGCAATCATTGACTTTTTAGCCACGTTTTCGCCTCCCTCTATTTAGCGATTACTTTTGGAATGGCATTCCAAATTGAGTTAAAAGTTCACGAGCTTCTTCATCAGTGTTAGCTGTAGTTACGATAACGATATCCATACCACGAACTTTGCTTACTTTATCGTAATCAATCTCAGGGAAGATCAACTGTTCTTTGACACCTAGAGTATAGTTACCACGGCCGTCAAATGACTTCTTAGAGATACCGCGGAAGTCACGTACACGTGGAAGAGATACAGATACTAACTTATCAAAGAACTCATACATGCGCTCTCCACGAAGAGTAACTTTCGCACCGATTGGCATACCTTCACGAAGACGGAAGCCAGCGATAGATTTCTTAGCGCGAGTGATAACCGGCTTTTGACCAGTAATCAATGTTAATTCCTCAACAGCTTTATCTAGTGCTTTAGCGTTTTGAACAGCGTCACCAACACCCATGTTGATAACGATTTTTTCAAGCTTAGGTGCTTGCATAACTGATTTATAGTTAAACTTGCTCATTAGAGCAGGAGTAATTTCTTTTGAATGCTTTTCTTTTAGGCGGTTCATCCATTGTACCTCCCTTCTTCTTTAAACTATTTATCTAGAACTTCACCGGATTTTTTTGCAACACGTACTTTTTTGCCATCAACCGTTTTATAGCCTACACGAGTTGGTTCACCAGATTTAGGATCGACAGGCATAACGTTTGATACATGAACAGGTGCCTCTTGGCTGATGATTCCGCCCTGCGGGTTCATCTGAGAAGGCTTAGAGTGTTTCTTTACAATGTTAACTCCTTCAACAAGCACTCGGCTTTGTTTAGGGAACGCTGCAAGAATAACGCCCGTTTTGCCTTTATCCTTACCAGAGATGACCATAACTTTGTCACCTTTTTTCACATGCATCTGTGCGCACCTCCTTAAAGGCAATTTAATTTGTTATTTATAATACTTCTGGAGCTAAAGATACAATTTTCATGAAGTTGTTTTCACGTAGTTCACGGGCAACTGGTCCGAAGATACGAGTTCCGCGTGGTCCTTTGTCATCACGAATAATTACACATGCGTTTTCATCGAAACGAATGTAAGTACCGTCATTACGGCGTACACCGCTCTTAGTACGAACAACTACCGCTTTAACAACATCACCTTTTTTAACAACGCCACCTGGTGTTGCTTGTTTCACTGTACAAACGATAACATCACCGATGTTAGCAGTCTTGCGGCCAGAGCCACCAAGAACTTTAATTGTAAGTACTTCACGAGCACCAGAGTTGTCAGCAACTTTTAAACGTGATTCTTGTTGAATCATGTGTGTAACCTCCCTTCGGGATAAACCTTATTCCGAACAATTAGATAATAACTGCTTTTTCAACTACTTCTACAAGACGGAAGCGTTTAGTCGCAGATAGTGGACGAGTTTCCATAATACGAACGATATCGCCAGTTTTTGCTTGGTTTTGCTCATCATGAGCTTTGAACTTTTTAGAGTACTTAACGCGTTTACCGTAAAGTGGATGCTTTTTGTAAGTTTCGACAAGAACCGTTACTGTCTTATCCATTTTGTCAGAAACGACGCGTCCAGTGTAAACTTTGCGTTGGTTGCGTTCACTCATTGTGCGAACCTCCTCTCAATATCACTTGCTAAAGCCGATTTCTCTTTCACGAATAACAGTTTTCATGCGGGCAATCGCTTTGCGTACTTCACGAATGCGAGCTGTGTTTTCAAGTTGTCCAGTCGCCAATTGAAAGCGAAGGTTGAAAAGCTCTTCTTTTAATGATTTTACTTTTTGTTCAATTTCGGCAGTGGTAAGGTCACGAATTTCATTAGCTTTCATTTGATTCACCACCAATTTCTTCTCGTTTTACAAACTTGCACTTAACTGGAAGTTTGTGTGATGCAAGACGTAATGCTTCACGAGCGATCTCTTCAGATACACCAGCGATTTCGAACATTACTTTACCAGGCTTAACAACTGCAACCCATCCTTCTGGAGCACCTTTACCGGAACCCATGCGGACTTCTAGAGGCTTTGCAGTGTAAGGCTTATGCGGGAAAATTTGAATCCAAACCTTACCGCCACGTTTCATGTAACGAGTCATTGCGATACGTGCAGATTCAATTTGACGGTTAGTGATCCAAGAAGCTTCAAGAGCTTGAAGACCATATTCACCGAAGTTTACTTCAGTTCCGCCTTTTGATTGACCACGCATTTTTCCGCGGTGTACACGACGATATTTAACGCGCTTTGGCAATAACATATTATTTGCCTCCTTCCCCAGTTTTCTTCTTAGTAGGAAGGACCTCTCCACGATAGATCCATACTTTTACGCCCAATTTACCGTAAGTTGTATCAGCTTCAGCTGTAGCATAATCGATATCAGCACGAAGAGTATGAAGTGGAACTGTTCCTTCGCTGTATGATTCTGAACGAGCGATATCAGCACCGCCTAAACGACCAGATACCATTGTTTTGATACCCTTAGCGCCAGCGCGCATTGCACGTTGAATAGTTTGTTTTTGAGCACGACGGAAAGATACGCGGTTTTCTAATTGACGAGCAATGTTTTCCGCAACCAATTTCGCATCAATGTCTGCTCTTTTAATTTCTAGAATGTTGATATGAACACGCTTGCCAGTTAATGAGTTAAGTGACTTGCGAAGTGCTTCAACCTCAGTACCACCTTTACCGATAACCATTCCTGGTTTCGCAGTGTGGATAGTGATGTTCAGGCGATTAGCAGCACGTTCGATTTCTACTTTAGAAACAGAAGCATCGCTTAAACGCTTTGTGATGTACTCACGAACCTTAAGGTCTTCGTGTAAAAGATCAGCATAGTCTTTGCCTGCGTACCATTTTGACTCCCAATCACGGATGACACCGACACGCAAACCGACTGGATTTACTTTTTGACCCACTGATTATCCCTCCTTCTTTTCTGATAAAACGATAGTAATATGACTAGTGCGCTTGTTGATTTGGCTTGCACGGCCCATAGCGCGAGGACGGAAACGTTTTAAAGTTGGTCCTTCGTCTACGAATGCTTGAGCAACTACCAGATTGTTAACGTCCATTTCGTAGTTGTGCTCAGCGTTAGCTAGTGCAGATTTTAAAACTTTCTCTACGATTGGAGAAGCAGCTTTAGGTGTAAGGTTCAAAATCGCTACTGCTTCGCCTACTTGCTTTCCTCGAATTAAATCTACGACTAAACGAGCTTTACGAGGAGCAATACGAACTGTTCTTGCAACAGCTTTAGCTTGCATTAGAATGCCCTCCTCTCATTAACGTCTTGTTTTCTTATCATCATTGCCATGTCCTTTGTACGCACGAGTTGGAGCGAATTCTCCAAGCTTGTGGCCTACCATGTCTTCAGTGATGTATACAGGCACATGTTTACGACCATCATAAACTGCGATTGTGTGTCCGATGAATTGTGGGAAGATCGTAGAACGGCGAGACCAAGTTTTAGTAACTTGCTTGCTTTCTGTTTCGTTAAGCTTTTCGATCTTTGTCATTAAATGTTCATCAACAAAAGGTCCTTTTTTTAAGCTGCGACCCATGATTGAACCTCCCTTCGTGATTGCTCTACGGTTCTTATTTGGAACCGTAGTACAATCCCGTTATTTTTTACGACGACGTACGATAAATTTGTCTGATTTGTTGTTTTTCTTGCGTGTCTTGTAACCAAGTGTTGGTTTGCCCCAAGGAGTCATTGGAGACTTACGTCCGATTGGCGCACGTCCTTCACCACCACCGTGCGGGTGATCGTTAGGGTTCATTACAGATCCACGTACAGTTGGGCGCTTGCCTAACCAGCGTGAACGACCTGCTTTACCAATGTTAATAAGCTCGTGCTGCTCGTTGCCAACCTGACCTACAGTTGCGCGGCACTCAGCAAGAATCATGCGAACTTCACCAGAGTTCAAACGAACTAATACATACTTTCCTTCTTTACCAAGAACTTGTGCAGAAGTACCAGCAGAACGTACTAATTGTCCGCCTTTACCAGGTTTTAATTCGATGTTGTGGATTACAGTACCCACTGGAATATTAGCTAGTGGAAGTGCATTACCCACTTTGATATCCGCTTCAGGACCTGACATTACTTCCATGCCCACTTGTAAATTCTTAGGAGCAAGGATGTAACGCTTTTCTCCATCCACATAGTTAATTAGTGCAATATTTGCAGAGCGGTTTGGATCATACTCGATTGTGGCAACGCGTCCTGGAATGCCATCTTTGTTACGTTTGAAATCGATGATACGATATTGACGTTTATGACCGCCGCCTTGATGACGAACTGTCAACTTACCTTGGTTGTTACGGCCGCCTTTTCTCTTAACAGGAGCAAGTAAAGACTTTTCTGGTTTGTTAGTCGTGATTTCTGCGAAATCAGATACCGTCATGCCGCGACGACCATTAGAGGTAGGTTTATACTTTTTAATCGCCATTTCGTTTCCCTCCTCTTCTAGTTATAGTAGTTTTAAGCTTCAAATAGCTCGATTTCTTGACTTTCAGCTGTTAATTTAACGATCGCTTTACGGCGTTTGTTAGTGTAACCGCCAAATTTGCCCATACGCTTGAACTTACCTTTGTAGTTCATGATGTTAACTTTCTCAACTTTAACGCCAAAGATTTGCTCTACAGCGTCCTTAACTTGAGTTTTGTTAGCTCGTACGTCAACTTCGAACGTATATTTTTTATCAGCCATAATATCAGTAGAACGTTCAGTGATTACGGGGCGCTTAATGATTTCGCGTGCATCCATTATGCAAGCACCTCCTCTACTTTTTCAACCGCTGCTTTCGTCATGATAAGCTTATCATGGTTTAAAACATCTAAAACAGTGATTCCAGAAGCAGACACAACTGTTACACCAGGGATGTTGCGAGCAGATAATGCTACGTTCTCATCTAGGTCAGCAGTTACGATAAGTGCTTTTGAATCAACAGAAAGACCAGTTAATACACCTTTGAAGTCTTTTGTTTTAGGAGTTTCGAAAGCAAGGCCTTCTAATACTAGGATGTTTTCTTCTAACACTTTAGAAGATAACGCAGATTTGATTGCCAGACGGCGAACCTTTTTAGGTAGTTTGTAGCTGTAGCTGCGTGGTACAGGACCAAATACAGTACCGCCTCCGCGCCATTGTGGTGAACGGATAGAACCTTGACGTGCACGGCCTGTGCCTTTTTGGCGCCATGGCTTGCGTCCTCCGCCCGCTACTTCAGAACGAATTTTAGTTTTATGAGTCCCTTGACGTAAAGAAGCTCTTTGCATAACAATAGCTTCGAATAATACGTGCTGGTTAGGCTCGATACCAAAGATCGCATCATTAAGTTCGATATCACCAACTTTAGATCCGCTTTGGTTAAACAATGCTACTTTCGGCATTCTGTTTTCCTCCTTTCCGGTTTAATTATTATGCTTTTACCGCACTTTTGATTTTTACTAATGCTTTTCTAGCACCAGGTACGTTACCTTTGATCAATAGCAAGTTGCGCTCAGCATCAACTTTAACGATTTCAAGGTTTTGTACAGTGATTTGCTCTCCGCCCATACGTCCAGGTAATAGTTTACCTTTAAATACACGGTTTGGAGCTACAGGACCCATTGAACCAGGGCGACGGTGGTAACGAGAACCGTGAGCCATAGGCCCGCGAGATTGTCCGTGGCGCTTGATGGCACCCTGGAAACCTTTACCCTTTGAGATTCCTGTTACATCAACAGTTTCGCCTTCTGCGAATATATCAACTTTGACTTCTTGACCAACTTCATATTGTCCTAAATCAGCTCCGCGGAATTCGCGTACGAAGCGCTTAGGAGCAGTGTTTGCTTTAGCAACATGGCCTTTTTCAGGTTTGTTGGATAGCTTTTCGCGCTTATCTTCAAATCCAAGCTGGATCGCTTCATATCCATCAGTTTCAACTGACTTCATTTGAAGAACAACGTTTGGAGCTGCCTCAACAACTGTTACCGGGATAAGATCACCGTTTTCAGCAAATACTTGAGTCATACCAATCTTTCTTCCTAAGATTCCTTTGGTCATTTCAGTCACACCTCCTAATTTTCTTATGATTATTTATTGATTAAAGTTTGATTTCGATATCTACACCAGACGGTAAGTCTAAACGCATTAGAGAATCAACCGTTTGTGGTGTTGGGTTAACGATGTCGATTAGACGTTTATGCGTACGCATTTCGAACTGCTCACGAGAATCTTTGTACTTGTGAACCGCACGAAGGATTGTGTAAATAGACTTTTCAGTTGGTAATGGAATCGGACCTGAAACAGCCGCACCAGAACGTTTTGCAGTCTCAACAATCTTTTCTGCTGATTGATCAAGAATTCTGTGATCATACGCTTTTAAACGAATACGAATTTTTTGTTTTGCCATTATTTTCCCTCCTTTTCGCCTATTTTAATATAGACATTCTCCGTGAAAATTTCCCACACACTCGCCATGGCAAAGCGGCCGGGTGTGTCAGCAACCTTTCACATCATCGCAGTCAAAGACCAACATTGTCTATTATACAGAAACAATAAATGAAATGCAACATGTATATGTTATTTCTTTATGTTTCGCACACTTTTACTATTATAACTGCAGATTACAAAGTTTTCAATAGGATAGGAAGAAGTCTAAATATTTGCTTTAGGTCCATGGGAACTGTCAAATGATGTAGTTAGAATAGGTGATTATATATAGAAGAAAGTAGTATATATAATAGGATACTTTCGATGAGCTTTGGTTGTTTAAGCTGCAGAATCTTGATGGTTAGCATTGAAGGGATTTAGTAAATTCGATCTCTATCTCAGCAGGAGTACAAAGTTTCATACTATCAAAGAAACTATGCTGATATTTTGCCCGACGCTAAAACACAAAAAAAAACAGATGGGTCGTCACCCATCTGTTTTTATCTATTGCAATTACTCTTGGATTGTAGCAACTACGCCAGCGCCTACAGTACGTCCACCCTCACGGATAGAGAACTTAGTACCTTCTTCGATAGCGATTGGAGCAATTAGTTCTACAGTCATTTCGATGTTATCTCCAGGCATAACCATTTCTACGCCTTCAGGAAGATTACAGATACCAGTTACATCAGTTGTACGGAAGTAGAACTGAGGACGGTAATTTGTGAAGAATGGAGTGTGACGTCCACCTTCTTCTTTTGAAAGAACGTATACTTCAGCTTTGAACTTAGTGTGTGGAGTGATAGAACCTGGCTTAGCAAGTACTTGTCCACGTTGGATATCTTCACGTGCTACACCACGAAGAAGGGCACCAATGTTGTCTCCAGCTTCAGCATAGTCAAGAAGCTTACGGAACATTTCTACACCAGTTACAGTAGTTGATTTTGGCTCTTCAGCAAGACCGATGATTTCAATAACGTCACCGACTTTAACCTGTCCACGCTCAACACGTCCTGTAGCAACAGTACCACGGCCAGTGATTGAGAATACATCCTCAACAGGCATCATGAATGGCTTGTCAGTGTCACGAGTTGGAGTTGGGATGTACTCATCAACAGCAGCCATAAGCTCTTCGATTTTAGCTTCCCACTCAGCTTCACCTTCAAGAGCTTTAAGAGCAGAACCTTTGATTACTGGGATATCATCACCAGGGAATTCGTACTCAGAAAGAAGGTCACGAACTTCCATTTCTACTAATTCAAGTAGTTCTTCATCGTCAACCATGTCACACTTGTTCATGAATACAACAAGGAAAGGTACACCAACCTGACGAGAAAGAAGGATGTGCTCACGAGTTTGTGGCATTGGGCCGTCAGCAGCAGATACTACTAGGATACCGCCGTCCATTTGAGCAGCACCAGTGATCATGTTTTTAACATAGTCAGCGTGACCTGGGCAGTCAACGTGTGCATAGTGACGGTTTTCAGTTTCGTACTCAACGTGTGCAGTTGAGATTGTGATTCCACGCTCGCGCTCTTCTGGAGCTGCGTCGATTTGATCGTATCCGCGTGCTTCACCGCCGCCTTTTTTAGAAAGAACAGTTGTGATAGCTGCAGTTAAAGTAGTTTTACCATGGTCAACGTGTCCGATTGTACCGATGTTAACATGGGGTTTTGAACGGTCGAATTTAGCTTTTGCCATTTGAAAAATCCTCCTTCAGATTATAAAAGTTAAGTAATTTTTGCTGTGGAGAGGTTTCCCTTCCCACAGCGCTTTTTGCCTACAATAGTAGTTATACTTTATTAAAAAGGTAAAATCAATTATTCACCTTTATTTTTTTTGATGATTTCTTCAGAAATTGATTTAGGTACTTCTTCATAGTGGTCGAAGTGCATTGAGAATGTACCACGGCCCTGCGTATTAGAACGCAATGCAGTTGCGTAACCAAACATTTCTGATAGTGGAACCATCGCACGAACTACTTGTGCATTACCGCGAGCTTCCATACCTTCAACGCGTCCACGGCGTGATGTAACATCACCCATGATATCACCCATGTATTCTTCAGGGATTACTACTTCAACTTTCATAACCGGCTCAAGAATTACAGGATTACATTTTGACGCTGCATTTTTAAGTGCCATAGAGGCAGCAATTTTAAATGCCATTTCAGAAGAGTCGACATCATGGTAAGAACCATCAAATAGTCTAGCTTTGATATCTACTAATGGGAATCCAGCAAGTACTCCTCTTTCAAGAGCATCTTCAAGACCAGCTTGAACTGCAGGGATGTATTCACGTGGAACAACACCACCGACAATGCCATTTTCGAATTCGAAGCCTTTACCTTCTTCATTTGGAGCAAATTCGATCCATACATGACCGAATTGTCCGCGTCCACCGGATTGACGGGCGAATTTACCTTCAACCTGAGCTGAAGAACGGAAAGTTTCGCGGTATGCAACCTGAGGTGCACCTACGTTTGCTTCCACTTTAAATTCACGCTTCATACGGTCAACTAGAATATCAAGGTGAAGCTCACCCATACCAGCGATAATAACCTGTCCAGTTTCCTGGTCAGTATGCGCTCGGAATGTAGGATCTTCTTCTTGAAGTTTTTGCAGAGCAGTAGTCATCTTATCTTGGTCAGCCTTGGATTTCGGCTCGATAGATAATGAGATAACTGGTTCTGGGAACTCCATAGACTCAAGAATAACAAGATTCTTTTCATCACATAGTGTATCTCCAGTGCTAGTATCTTTAAGACCAACAGCTGCTGCGATATCTCCAGCGTGAACTACCGAGATCTCTTCACGAGAGTTAGCGTGCATTTGCAGGATACGACCTACACGCTCGCGCTTCCCTTTAGTAGAGTTCTGTACATATGAACCTGAGTTCAATGTTCCAGAGTAAACACGGAAGAATGTAAGTTTACCGACATAAGGGTCAGTCATAACTTTAAATGCAAGAGCTGAGAAAGGTGCATCATCGCTAGAAGGACGAGTAACCTCTTCTTCCGAATCTGGAAGTGTACCTTTGATAGCTGGTACATCTAATGGAGAAGGAAGATAATCGATTACTGCATCTAGCATTTTTTGTACACCTTTATTTTTGAAAGCAGAACCACAGATTACAGGATAGAACTCAACGTTTACTGTACCTTGACGAATAGCTGCTTTTAGCTCTTCGTTAGTGATTTCCTCACCGCCAAGGTATTTCTCCATTAATTCTTCATCAAGTTCAGCTACCGCTTCAATTAGCTTTTCACGGTATTCTTCAGCTTGATCCATGTATTCTTCTGGGATATCACGCTCTTCGATATCAGTACCAAGGTCATTACCGTAGAACGTAGCTTTCATTGTGATAAGATCGATGATTCCTTCGAATTGGTCTTCAGCACCAATCGGTAATTGGATAGCTGCCGCATTAGCTTGCAGACGATCATGAAGTGTCTTCAATGAATATAAGAAGTCAGCACCGATTTTATCCATTTTGTTTACGAATACCACACGTGGTACTCCGTAAGTAGTTGCCTGGCGCCAAACTGTTTCAGTTTGAGGCTCAACTCCTGACTGTGCATCAAGTACCGCAACCGCACCATCAAGAACACGAAGTGAACGCTCAACTTCAACTGTGAAGTCTACGTGTCCAGGAGTGTCAATGATGTTTACGCGATGGCCTTTCCACTGTGCAGTTGTTGCAGCAGAAGTGATTGTGATTCCACGCTCTTGCTCCTGCTCCATCCAGTCCATCTGTGAGGCACCTTCGTGTGTTTCACCGATTTTGTGGATACGGCCAGTGTAGTAAAGTACACGCTCAGTTGTTGTTGTTTTACCGGCATCAATGTGAGCCATGATACCGATATTGCGAGTATTTTCTAAGGAGAACTCTCTAGCCATTGGGTCTTTCTCCTTCCTAGTATGAGTGTTATTTTAGTTAAGCTGTATATCTTACCAGCGGTAGTGAGCAAACGCTTTGTTCGCTTCTGCCATTTTGTGTGTATCTTCACGCTTCTTAACAGATGCACCAGTGTTGTTAGCTGCATCTAGGATTTCGTTAGCTAAACGCTCTTCCATAGTCTTTTCACCGCGAAGACGCGCATAGTTTACTAACCAGCGAAGACCAAGAGTAGTACGGCGGTCAGGACGCACCTCAACTGGTACTTGGTAGTTAGCTCCACCTACACGGCGTGCTCTTACTTCAAGTACAGGCATGATGTTTTTAAGTGCCTGATCGAAAACTTCCATTGGCTCTTTGCCAGTGCGCTCGCTGATGATATCGAACGCAGAGTAAAGAATAGCTTGAGATTTACCTCTCTTACCATCGATCATCATTTTGTTGATCAGACGGCTAACTAGCTTTGAGTTGTAAATCGGATCCGGCAATACGTCTCTTTTTGCTACAGGACCTTTACGTGGCATGGATTGTTCCTCCTTTCAAAGATGGTTGTCTATTATTCAGAATTATTTTTTAGCTGCTTTTGGACGCTTAGCACCGTATTTAGAACGGCCTTGCATACGGTTGTTAACACCAGCAGTATCTAAAGCGCCGCGCACGATGTGGTAACGTACACCCGGTAAGTCTTTTACACGTCCTCCACGGATAAGAACAACACTGTGCTCTTGAAGGTTGTGTCCGATACCAGGAATGTAAGCATTAACCTCGATACCGTTTGTTAAACGAACACGAGCATATTTACGTAATGCAGAGTTCGGTTTCTTTGGAGTCATTGTACCAACACGAGTACAAACACCACGCTTTTGAGGTGAAGCTACGTTTGTTTGAGCTTTCTTGAAGCTGTTGTAGCCTTTGTTAAGAGCTGGTGAATTTGACTTCTCTGACTTAGTTTGACGAGGCTTGCGCACTAATTGGTTAATAGTAGGCATTTGATTTTTCCTCCCTTCGAATTTGTTTAAGCCCACACATCCAGGTGGTTCATTTTGATGCAAAAACAAAGTTCTTGCAGATAGCAATCTACAAAAACAGTTTTTAAAAAGATATGGCAACAGCTGCTGCCCCAACTTCGATTCCGCATGCTTTACCGAGCTTTTTCATCGAATCAACATACACAATCGGAACGTTCATCTCATTCGCTGTACTAACCACTTTAGCTGTAACCCTAGGATCAGCATCACTGGCGACTACGACTTCATCAATTGTTCCCAGTTTGAGAGCTTTGACTGTTTGCTTTGTTCCTACAATAAAACTTTTAGCCTGCAATACTTTATCATAAGACATTTACGACATCCTCCAAAGTATCCGGTGAATAGGAGCACCTTTGCTATAGTACCATCTTCATTTTTCGATGTCAACAAGCAAAATGAATTTTATTTTATTTATTCACTTTAAAATGCGGTACTTGCTGGTAAATAAGCAAGCACCGCAATAATAAAGTTATTCTACAGTAACAGTATTTTCAGCAGTTTCCTCATTCGTATAAGGCTCTGCTCTTCTATAGCGCTGCATTCCTGTTCCGGCAGGGACAAGCTTACCAATAATTACATTCTCTTTCAGGCCAAGAAGCTCATCGCGCTTGCCTTTAATCGCTGCATCGGTAAGAACTCTTGTCGTCTCCTGGAAGGATGCTGCTGATAAGAATGAATCTGTTTCAAGAGATGCTTTTGTGATACCAAGCAGAACCGGACGTCCTGTTGCAGGCATTTTGCCAGCAAGAAGGGCTTTTTCGTTGGCATCTGTAAATTGATGGATATCAAGCAGAGTACCTGGCAGTACATCTGTTTCTGCTGCATCAATTACACGCACTTTGCGAAGCATCTGGCGTACCATTACCTCGATGTGCTTATCGCCAATTTCAACACCCTGCATGCGGTATACCTTCTGAACTTCACGCAGCAAGTATTCTTGAACAGCTGTTACATCTTTTACTTTAATTAACTCTTTAGGGTCAATAGAACCTTCAGTCAATTCCTGTCCACGTACTACTTCATCGTTTACAGCTACTTTTAAGCGGGCTGTATAAGGTGCTGTATACGTCTTGGACTCCACTTCACCCTGAACAACAATCTCATGCTGGCGGTCACGGCCTTCATTGATGCCAACTACCACACCATCAATTTCAGAAATGACTGCCTGACCTTTAGGGTTACGCGCTTCGAAGATTTCCTGGATACGCGGTAAACCTTGAGTGATATCGTCTCCTGCTACCCCACCGGTATGGAACGTACGCATTGTTAACTGTGTACCTGGTTCACCGATGGATTGGGCAGCGATGATACCTACTGCTTCACCAACTTCAACCTCTTGTCCGGTTGCCAGGTTGCGGCCGTAGCACTTTTTACAAACCCCATGACGTGTGTTGCATGTGAACGCGGAACGGATCCATACTTTTTCGATGCCGGCTGAAACAATTTCAACTGCAATATCTTCAGTGATCAATCCGTTTTCAGCTACAATCACTTCATTTGTCTCAGGATGTTTGATATTTCTTCTTGCATAACGGCCAATCAGACGCTCTTCAAGCGCTTCAATGACTTCAGTACCATCTTTAAGAGATGCGATCAGCAATCCGCGGTCAGTTCCACAATCATCATCACGAACGATGACATCCTGTGCTACGTCTACCAGACGGCGAGTCAGGTAACCTGAGTCAGCTGTTTTAAGGGCTGTATCGGCAAGTCCTTTACGGGCACCGTGTGTAGAAATAAAGTACTCGAGTACTGTTAAACCTTCACGGAAACTTGATTTTATCGGTAATTCAATGATACGTCCAGCCGGGTTGGCCATGAGTCCGCGCATACCAGCTAACTGAGTGAAGTTGGATGCGTTACCACGGGCACCGGAGTCACTCATCATGAAGATTGGGTTGGATTTATCCAATGACTTCATCAATTTTGCCTGGATATTATCCTTCGCTGCACTCCAGATTGAAATAACACGATCATAACGCTCATCTTCGGTAATAAGACCGCGTCTGAACTGTTTCATGACATTATCAACCTTGCTTTGTGCTTCGTGGATAATTTCCTGCTTCTCGCCCAATACCACGATGTCAGCTACACCAACCGTGATGCCGGCTTTTGTGGAGTATCTGAATCCAAGATTTTTCATGCGGTCAAGCATTTTAGACGTTTCAGTGATTTTAAAGCGTTTGAAGACTTCCGCAATGATGTTTCCAAGGATCTTTTTCTTAAACGGATCTACTAGAGGCATTTCCTTGATAACAGCAGCTACATCAGTAGCAGGCTCTACAAAGTATTTCTCAGGAGTTTCAATCTCAAGGTTTTCTTTTGTAGGCTCGTTGATGTATGGGAATGTCTCAGGCAGAATCTCGTTGAAAACAAGCTTACCAACCGTAGTTAATAAAAGCTTTTTATTTTGTTCTTCGGTGAATGTCTGGTTATTCAAGGATCCAGCATGGACAGCTACTCTTGTATGCAAATGAACATAGCCGTTCTGATAGGCAAGCAGTGCTTCGCTTGTATCATTGAAGATCATGCCTTCTCCGACAGCGCCGGCTCTTTCAAGTGTCAAGTAATAGTTACCTAATACCATATCCTGTGAAGGAGTAACAACTGGCTTACCGTCTTTCGGGTTCAGGATGTTCTGTGCTGCAAGCATCAGCAGGCGGGCTTCTGCCTGTGCTTCTGCTGAAAGCGGCACGTGAACAGCCATTTGGTCACCGTCAAAGTCTGCGTTGTATGCAGTACACACAAGCGGATGAAGACGAATAGCGCGTCCTTCCACCAATGTCGGTTCAAATGCCTGAATGCCCAGTCTGTGAAGAGTTGGGGCACGGTTAAGCAATACAGGGTGCTCTTTAATGACACTTTCAAGAACATCCCAAACTTCCGGCTGCACTCTTTCGATCTTGCGTTTTGCAGACTTGATGTTGTGGGCTAAGCCTTTTTCCACCAATTCCTTCATAACGAATGGCTTGAATAATTCCAATGCCATTTCTTTCGGAAGTCCGCACTGGTACATTTTTAAGTTTGGTCCTACGACGATAACCGATCGTCCAGAATAGTCAACACGCTTACCAAGCAAGTTTTGGCGGAAACGCCCCTGCTTCCCTTTAAGCATATGCGACAGGGATTTTAACGGACGGTTTCCTGGTCCTGTTACCGGTCTTCCGCGGCGGCCGTTATCGATTAGCGCATCTACTGCTTCCTGAAGCATGCGCTTTTCGTTTTGAACAATAATGCTTGGAGCACCAAGGTCCAATAGACGCTTTAGGCGGTTGTTGCGGTTGATTACACGGCGGTACAGATCATTTAAGTCGGAAGTGGCAAAACGTCCGCCATCCAGCTGTACCATCGGACGAAGTTCCGGAGGAATAACCGGAAGAACGTCAAGAATCATCCAGGATGGTTCATTTCCGGAGCCACGGAAAGCTTCAAGAACTTCCAGGCGCTTGATAGCACGAGTGCGTCGCTGGCCCTGGGCAGTTTTCAGTTCCTCTTTAAGGGTATCTACTTCTTTGTTGAGGTCTATGTCAGAAAGAAGTTTCTTAATGGATTCAGCACCCATGGATGCCTGGAACTTGTTTCCATACTTTTCACGGTATGCACGGTATTCTTTTTCGGAAAGCAGCTGCTTCTTTTCAAGAGCCGTATCGCCAGGATCCGTTACAACATAAGAAGCGAAGTAAATAACTTCCTCAAGTGCACGCGGAGACATGTCCAGCACAAGACCCATACGGCTTGGGATGCCTTTGAAGTACCAAATGTGGGATACAGGGGCTGCAAGTTCAATGTGGCCCATTCTTTCACGGCGCACTTTTGCACGTGTTACTTCAACGCCGCATCGATCACAGACAACGCCTTTGTATCGAACACGCTTATACTTTCCGCAGTGACATTCCCAGTCTTTTGTCGGTCCGAAAATGCGTTCGCAGAATAAACCGTCTTTTTCTGGTTTTAATGTACGATAGTTGATCGTTTCAGGCTTCTTAACCTCACCATGTGACCAAGAACGTATCTTATCCGGTGAAGCAAGACCTATTTTCATATACTCGAAATTATTTACATCTAGCAAGGGGCCTACCTCCCTTTTGATCTCCGGGTTTTACCCTTATTGCTCAAACAGCAGCAAAAGTGCCAATAATATCCCCAGCAGCCTCCGCCATTTAGGGCGGAGCGCCCAGGGATTAAGGATTTATATTAAATTATTCTTTCGTAACTACCTGTTCTTCATTTTGCGTTTCCGGAGCGATTGTCAATGATTCAGCCTGCTGAACATCATCTTCATCTTCCAGGTCGCGCATTTCAATTTCTTCTTCATCGCCAGAAAGGATCTTAACATCCATACCTAAACTTTGAAGTTCTTTGATTAGTACCTTGAATGATTCCGGTACGCCCGGTTCAGGAACATTCTCGCCTTTGACGATTGATTCGTAAGTCTTAACACGTCCAACGACGTCATCGGACTTAACCGTTAAGATTTCCTGAAGTGTATAGGCAGCACCATATGCTTCAAGTGCCCAAACCTCCATCTCACCGAAACGCTGTCCGCCAAACTGAGCTTTACCGCCCAATGGCTGCTGCGTAACAAGAGAGTAAGGTCCTGTTGAACGGGCATGGAGCTTATCGTCAACCATGTGCGCCAGTTTGATCATATACATGACACCTACTGATACGCGATTGTCAAACGGCTCGCCTGAACGTCCATCATAAAGGACAGTCTTAGCATCACGCGCCATGCCTGCTTCTTCGATCGTTGCCCATACATCTTCCTCGCGGGCACCATCAAATACAGGAGATGCTACGTGAATGCCCAATGCTCTGGCAGCCATACCAAGGTGAAGCTCAAGCACCTGTCCGATGTTCATACGCGATGGAACCCCGAGAGGGTTTAACATGATGTCTACTGGGGTGCCATCCGGCAGGTAAGGCATGTCTTCTTCCGGTAAAATACGGGAGATAACACCTTTGTTACCGTGGCGTCCGGCCATCTTGTCACCTTCAGAGATTTTACGCTTCTGAACGATATATACACGCACAAGCTGGTTAACACCTGGAGGAAGCTCATCTCCATCTTCTCTGTTAAATACTTTAACATCGAGTACGATACCGCCGCCGCCGTGTGGCACACGAAGGGAAGTATCGCGGACTTCACGAGCTTTTTCACCAAAGATTGCGTGCAATAGCCGTTCTTCAGCTGTTAGTTCCGTTACCCCTTTAGGAGTTACTTTACCAACAAGAAGGTCGCCATCTTTTACTTCCGCACCTGTGCGGATAATTCCGCGTTCGTCCAGATTGCGCAGTGCATCTTCCCCAACGTTAGGGATATCTCTTGTGATCTCTTCAGGTCCAAGCTTTGTATCGCGTGATTCTGATTCATATTCTTCAATATGGATAGATGTATAAACATCATCTTTTACGAGGCGCTCACTCATAATGATCGCATCCTCGTAGTTATATCCATCCCATGTCATAAACGCGACGAGAACGTTGCGTCCAAGCGCTAATTCACCAAGTTCCATGGAAGGTCCGTCAGCAAGGATTTCTCCTTTAGTTACACGGTTGCCTACAGCAACGATTGGGCGCTGGTTGTAGCAAGTTCCCTGGTTGGAACGGATGAATTTAAGCATTCTGTATTTATCAAGATCGCCTTTAACTTCCTGGCCATCCACGTTTTGAATGCGGCGAACCCAAACTTCGCGAGCTTCTACGTGCTCAACGATCCCCTCATGCTTACAGATGACTGCAGCACCTGAGTCTTTACCTGATACATATTCCATACCAGTACCAACTCTTGGCGCTTCCGGCTGCATCAAAGGCACAGCCTGACGCTGCATGTTCGCTCCCATCAGGGCACGGTTGGAGTCATCGTTTTCCAGGAATGGGATACATGCCGTCGCAGCAGAAACTACCTGTTTAGGCGATACATCCATGTAGTCAACACGGTCTCGCTTCACAACTGTGTTTTCACCTTTGAAACGGGCAACTACTTCTTCGTCAAGGAATGAGCCATCGTCACCAAGAAGTGCATTCGCCTGGGCCACTACATAGTTATCCTCTTCATCAGCTGTCAGATAGTCGATGCGGGATGTAACTTTTCCGGTCTCAGGGTCAATTCGGCGATACGGTGTTTCGATAAATCCGAAACGGTTTACCTTCGCAAATGAAGATAAGGAGTTAATCAAACCGATGTTTGGTCCCTCCGGCGTTTCAATCGGACACATACGGCCATAGTGAGAGTAGTGAACGTCACGTACTTCGAAGCCGGCACGTTCACGTGTCAGACCACCAGGTCCTAACGCAGAAAGACGGCGTTTATGTGTCAGTTCAGCGAGCGGATTTGTCTGGTCCATGAACTGGGACAACTGCGAGCTTCCAAAGAACTCTTTAATTGACGCAATAACAGGACGGATATTAATCAGCTGCTGAGGCGTAATGGTATTTGTATCCTGGATGGACATTCTCTCGCGGACCACACGCTCCATACGGGAAAGACCGATGCGGAACTGGTTCTGCAATAGTTCTCCGACTGAACGAAGACGTCTGTTTCCAAGATGGTCGATATCATCTGTATCTCCTACAGAGTGCAGAAGGTTAAAGAAATAACTGATTGAAGCAATGATGTCAGAAGGTGAAATGTTTTTCACTGCTTCTTCAACATAAGCATTGCCAATTACATTGATGACTTTTTCGCCATCTTCATTAGGCGCGTAAATCTTAATAGACTGAAGCAGCACTTCATCATCTACAACTCCGCCTAAAAGGCTTACGGTTTTAAAGCCGATATCCTTCTCCAGGTTAGGAAGGATCCGGTCTAAAGTGCGGCGGTCAAGCGTAACGCCTTTTTCCGCAATGATTTCGCCAGTTTCTGGATCCACAAGCGTTTCAGCCAGTTTTTGACCGAACAGGCGATTTTTGATATGAAGCTTCTTATTGATCTTATAGCGTCCAACATTCGCCAGGTCATAGCGCTTTGGATCGAAAAATCTTGAGACAAGCAAGCTTTTCGCATTTTCAACCGTTGGCGGTTCGCCCGGACGAAGGCGCTCATAAATTTCAAGCAGCGCTTTCTCTGTACTTTCAGTATTATCTTTTTCAAGAGTGTTGCGAATGTACTCGTTGTCTCCAATCAAATCGATGATCTCTTGATCAGAGCCGAACCCAAGTGCACGCAAAAGAACCGTAACGGGCAGTTTCCGAGTACGATCTATTCTGACGTATACGACGTCTTTGGCATCTGTTTCATACTCAAGCCAAGCGCCGCGGTTCGGGATTACGGTTGCTGTAAAGCCTTTTTTCCCGTTTTTATCAAGCTTTCCACTGAAATATACGCTCGGTGAACGTACTAACTGGGATACAATGACACGTTCCGCTCCGTTAATAACGAACGTACCTGTCTCTGTCATAAGCGGGAAGTCGCCCATAAAGACATCCTGGTCTTTAACTTCGCCTGTTTCTTTGTTTACAAGACGCACTTTCACACGTAAAGGTGCAGAATATGTAACATCTCGTTCTTTCGATTCCTCAACGGAATATTTTGGTTCGCCAAGGCTGTAATCAATAAATTCAAGCGACAAATTACCAGTAAAGTCTTCAATCGGAGAAATATCATGGAACATTTCTCGTAAACCCTCATCAAGAAACCATTGATAAGAAGAGGTTTGGATTTCGATTAGATTCGGTAATTCTAAAACTTCACTGATTCGTGCGTAACTTCTACGTTGGCGGTGTCGTCCATACTGAACTAGTTGACCTGTCAACTGATTCACCCCTCAAATCAAGCGTTATTGTTGCTAATAGCAATTTATATCATCTTATAAGAAAAGCTATAGAGCGCCTGCCTATCGGCAACAAGCAAAAGAGCCGGAACCGATGGCGCAAAGTGCCGCCAGCGAACTGGCTTAGAAGCTGGACTTTTCCCGAAAAAGTACAGGGACATAAGCCAAACCTCCATTCTTATAAGACAAAAAGAAAAAGGGTTTTCACTTCAAAAACCACATTTTCACAATACGACTATTATTTTGTTAGCTTTCCCATTAAAACCAAATTTATACAACTATTAGATAAATTTAGTTATAAATAGAAATATAATATGTTGGCATTTTACAATACTATCATAGCAAAAAAGTCAAGTCAATCTTTTTTTGCTCTTAAAATAAAATAGCCTTTTTTCTTTTCTGCTGTCTCTACTTCACCGAATAACTCTGTCAGTTTATCTATGGCAGATGGTGCACCCTGCTTTTTCTGGATGACAACCCATAGCTCACCTCCAGAAATCAGCGAATGAAAACTTTGTTCAAATATATCATGAACAACCTTTTTCCCGGCGCGGATCGGCGGGTTTGTCAGAATGGCCGCAAACTTATTTCCTTTTGTATTTTCAAGGCGGTCACTTTCATAGATTTGCACATTTTTAATGCCGTTCAATTCAGCATTTTCTTTCGCAAGTCCAAGCGCCCTCTCATTTACATCAACCATATGAACTGTCCGTTCAGGCATCAGCTTTGCTGCAGTCAGCCCAATGGGCCCGTATCCGCAGCCTACATCGAGAATGTTACCTTCAGCTTCCGGCTCTTCAAAAGTCTCAATTAATAACCTTGAACCAAAATCCACTTCACCCTTTGAAAAAACACCATTATCTGTTTTAAATCGGAATGGATACTCCTTTAGAGTATAACTCCAGGTTTTAGGGCTGCTTTCAACTTTTTGCGTTTGGGAATAGTAGTGTTCAGACATGAAATCACCTCCAGGGAGAATATATAAGAAGAAAATAGGAGAATCACAATTAAGTGGTTTCGAAGGAATTATATAGGATTGCCCATCAAAAAGCAAAAAGTAAACAGAAAAGCAGAAGCGCCCTTCCCTTCCCCGACACCTCGAGGGAACAGGCTCCTCCGTAACACGATGCTTTTAGTCGTACGATGATAAAGCTGACGAAGCGTTCCTTGTTTAGCTGGACAGTACCTTCAGATTAAAGTTATAGATTTTACAGCAAAACAAAAAGCCCGCTTAAGCAGCGGACTTTTCATAAATGTTATTACTTAACTTCAACGCCAGCTCCAACTTCTTCAAGCTTAGCTTTAACTTCTTCAGCTTCTTCTTTAGAAACGCCTTCTTTAAGAGCTTTTGGAGTGTTGTCAACAAGTTCTTTTGCTTCTTTAAGTCCAAGACCTGTGATTTCACGTACCACTTTGATAACTTTGATTTTTTGGTCGCCTGCAGAAGCAAGAACAACGTCAAATTCAGTTTTCTCAGCAGCAGCGTCTCCACCAGCAGCTCCGCCCATTACAGCTACAGGAGCAGCAGCAGTTACACCAAATTCTTCTTCGATAGCTTTTACTAAGTCGTTAAGTTCTAAAACAGTCATATTTTTAACTGCTTCAATGATTTGTTCTTTAGTCATGATTATGTTTCCTCCTTATTTTTGGTTTGAATCTATTAGTTTAACGCTAAAATCAACTTACGCGCCTTGTTCTTCTTTTTGATCTGCAACAGCTTTTGCAGCAAGAGCAAGATTGCGGATAGGTGCTTGAAGTACGCTGAGTAGCATAGAAAGCAAGCCTTCGCGTGATGGTAGTTCAGCAAGAGCTTTGATATCTTCTACTGAAGCGACATTTCCTTCGATTACACCTGCTTTAATTTCAAGTGCTTCATGCTTTTTCGCGAAATCATTAAGGATTTTCGCTGGAGCAACTACATCTTCTGTGCTGAACGCGATTGCGTTAGGTCCAGTTAAAGCTTCGTTTAAACCCGAAAGTTCAGCAGCTTCAGCAGCACGGCGAGTCATTGAATTCTTGTATACTTTGAATTCCACGCCAGCTTCACGAAGCTGTTTACGAAGTTCAGTAACTTCAGCAACAGTAAGACCACGGTAGTCAACAACAACTGTTGATAAACTTGATTTAAGCTTATCAGCAATTTCTTCTACGATTTGTTTCTTTTGTTCGATAACGCTGCTCATCCTTACACCTCCTGTAGAATTTCTACATTCATACCGTCCAATAAAAAACCTCCACGACTTTGCAGACATGGAGGAAGTATACAATAGCAAGAAAAAGCAATTCTATCGTAATACCTCGGCAGGAAATTAAGCAATTAAGCACCTGCTGTCTACGGCACAAATGTTATTATATTTTAACAACAAAATACATATTACAGCATGTATTTTAGAATGTCAATTGTTATTATTTTACTGCAACAGATGAAGGATCTACTTTTACGCCAGGTCCCATAGTAGAAGTAACAGAAACGTTCTTCATGTAAGTTCCTTTAGCAGCAGCAGGCTTCACTTTCATCATTGTATCGAAAATAGTGTTGAAGTTTTCAACAAGCTTTTCGTCTTCGAAAGATACTTTACCGATTGGCACGTGGATGTTACCAGCTTTGTCAACACGGTATTCAACTTTACCTGCTTTGATTTCGTTAACTGCTTTTTGAACGTCAAAAGTAACTGTGCCAGTCTTAGGGTTTGGCATTAAGCCTTTAGGTCCTAATACGCGGCCAAGTTTACCAACTTCACCCATCATGTCAGGTGTAGCAACGATTACATCAAAGTCGAACCAGCCTTGGCTGATTTTGTTGATGTATTCAGAATCACCTACGAAATCTGCTCCAGCAGCTTCTGCTTCTTTCGCTTTTTCACCCTTAGCGAAAACAAGAACGCGCTGAGTTTTACCAGTTCCGTTTGGAAGAACAACTGCTCCACGGATTTGCTGGTCAGCTTTCTTAGGGTCAACTCCTAGACGGAATGCTACCTCAACAGTTGCATCAAATTTTGCAAAATTAGTTTTCTTCGCAAGTTCAATCGCCTCAGCAATTGGGTAAGCTTTTGAAGAATCAACAAGCTTCACAGCTTCTGCGTATTTCTTACCTTTTTTAGCCATTTTTATTTCCTCCTTGATTGTGGTTTTAGCGGAATAACCTCCCACGAGTAAAAGCGGAGGCGCATCGGTCAGCCCCGACAAGCATAAGACGAGCCTCACTGAAAGGTGATCTTTACCTTTCCGGGAGGATTAGCTTATGACTCGAGGGGCTAGGCGCCGCAGCTAGACACTAAAAGCGGAGGCGCCTCGGTCAAAGGCGCCTGCTCTAGACAGAACAAAGGTTGCGAGTGAAACAAAATTCAGCGTCGCAACCTCATCCCTAAATCTGCTTCGTGCATGGATTAGTCCTCGATAACGATACCCATGCTGCGTGCAGTACCTTCAACCATACGCATTGCAGCTTCTACACTAGCAGCGTTTAGATCAGGCATCTTTGTTTCAGCAATCTCGCGTACCTTGTCACGCTTGACTGTTGCTACTTTACTACGGTTTGGTTCACCAGAACCAGACTCGATTCCAGCCGCTTTCTTAAGAAGAACTGCAGCAGGAGGAGTTTTCGTAATAAATGTAAATGAACGGTCTTCAAAAACCGTGATTTCAACAGGAATGATTAAGCCAGCTTGTTCAGCTGTGCGAGCGTTAAATTCCTTACAGAATCCCATGATGTTAACACCTGCTTGACCTAGTGCCGGTCCTACTGGTGGTGCAGGGTTTGCTTTACCTGCAGGGATTTGCAGCTTTACAAGTTTGATTACTTTTTTAGCCACGAGACACACCTCCTTAAAGTCCGTGATGTGGTAATAGGGAAAATTCCCTCCCACTCAACTTATAGTCTTTATATTAAGATAAAGAACTTTTAACAATTGTCCAGTCTCTTTGTCCGAGACATACTGACCTTTGAAATATTATCACTTTTCAAAGGCAATTTCAAGTTTTTTTACAAAGATATATAAAAGTACTTTCAGCAGACTGCTTCTTACAGTTTTTCAATCTGTGAAAAATCTAGTTCAACCGGAGTGTCACGGCCAAACATGTTGACAAGCACTTTAATCTTCGCCTTATCTTTATCAATATCTTCAATGGTGCCTGTGAAGTTCGCAAACGGACCTTCTTTCACCTGAACTGTTTCACCGATCTCAAAGTTGATATCAAAGCGTGCTTCTTCAACACCCATATGCTTAAGGATGTTCGTAACTTCTTCCGGCAATAGTGGAGTCGGCTTTGATCCAGAACCTGCTGAACCTACGAATCCAGTTACACCCGGAGTATTTCTTACTACATACCAGGAATCATCCGTCATCACGATTTCTACTAGTACATAACCAGGGAAGACTTTGCGCTTCACTACTTTTTTCTTGCCGTTTTTCAATTCTGTTTCTTCTTCTTCCGGAACTACCACGCGGAAGATCTTATCTTGCATACCCATTGATTCAACACGTTTCTCCAGATTGGCTTTGACTTTATTTTCATAGCCGGAGTACGTATGAACAACATACCAATTCTTTTCCATTTACGAGGACTTGTTCGTCCTTCCCTCCCTGTATTCAACAATTTATTATTTTTGACCAAATTAAAAAACCCGTTTCCGGGCTTTGCAAATGTTTCCTGTGTTATTCTCCATTATACCATGGAAACTCAGGGGTTATTCAAGAATTAAACGAATCAATTCAGAAATTCCCAGGTCAATCACCGCAAAAAACAGAGCGAAGAACGTAACCGTAGCAAGAACGGTAACAGTATAGTTTGTCAGCTCTTTGCGTTTAGGCCAGCTGACCTTTTTCATTTCCCGGCCAACTTCACGGAAAAAATTCACGATGCGCTGCATTTCGTAACCCCCAACTTTCAAGAGATGTACCCTTTAACAAGAAGCGAAAGCGGCTTCAAAATCAGACCAATCTTCCAGTCTGCATAAAACGCTCAGGCTTCTGCTATTAAAAGAGCAAACTTCTTATCTATATAATCACTTTGTTTCTTTATGGATCGTATGAGCGCTGCATGTGCTGCAGAACTTCTTCAGTTCCAGCCTTGCAGAATCATTTTTGCCCGCAGTGGAATAATTTCTGGAACCACATACAGAGCAAGCCAAAATTACCTTTTTAGTCATATTTCCACCTACTAAGTCACATTACGCCCTTAAAACTTTAACACGCACCCCAAAACATGTCAATAACTGCAAAAAAAGCAAGGTGTTGGGAAATTCTGTCTATAGGGAAAATTCACGCACTTCCAAATATCTTTCCAGCTTTCTTTTCACCCGCTGCAGGGCGTTGTCAATCGATTTAACATGGCGGTTCAGTTCTTCGGAAATTTCCTGATAGGACTGCCCATCCAAATAAAGGGCAAGCACCTTTCGTTCAAGGTCACTCAGAAGCTCTGACATTTTCACTTCAATGTGATCAAATTCTTCCTGGTTGATAATAAGCTCTTCAGGGTCCATAACCTTCGCCCCAGAGATTACATCCATAAGCGTCCTGTCCGATTCCTCATCATAAATGGGCTTGTCCAAAGACACATAAGAGTTCAGCGGAATATGCTTTTGGCGGGTCGCTGTCTTGATGGCGGTTATGATTTGCCTGGTGATGCACAGTTCGGCAAACGCTTTAAATGAAGACAGCTTGTCCTCTTTAAAATCGCGGATCGCCTTGTATAAGCCGATCATTCCCTCTTGTACAATATCTTCTTTATCTGCGCCAATCAAAAAATAGGATCTTGCTTTTGCCCGGACAAAATTGCGGTACTTATGAATCAGATAATCAAGGGCCTCACTCTCGCCCTTATGCACGAGCTCAACTATTTCTTCGTCCTCAAGCTGGATAAAGTCTATAAGATTTTCGTCGATTGTCTTGAAGTCAGCACTCACTAGGATCCCCCCGACCGTACAAGCATGGTTAGAAATATTATACAGCACGGATTTTTCAAGCGTCAACCGCTCATTGTCCTCCTCTGCGCCATTTTTCAAAAATTTCTGCCACTTCATCACTGAGAGGTATCTTGGATACAGGCTTTTTCTGCTGAATTTTTTTTACTTTTTTTTCGATGCTGCTTTCAATCAAATTCATTTCATTGAGCAGCTCCCTTGCTGATTTTCTTAGAGCTCCCTGGCCAAATATGACCCATTGCTCTGTGAAATCGGAGGTTGCCACATGAATTTGGGTTTTAATATTACTGAGATCAATAGCCAATTTTTCAATGCGTTCATCGGCCGTCTCATTATTTCTTGTAAAAATAACTTCGACCTTTGAATCCTTAAACTTTTTTTCCGTGCCCTTTACATAATGGGCATCAAACACGATAATCACTCTGTACCCGGAATATCCCTGGTACTCGGCCATTTTTTCAATCAGGCGGTCTCTTGCTGACGATAAATCCTTGTTTTTGAGCTCCCTGAGTTCTGGCCAAGCACCAATTATGTTGTATCCATCAACAAGAAGGATGTCCATTTCTATCCCTCAAGCGGGTGCCGTTTCCGATAAACCTCATACATGAGCAGCGCAGCAGCAACTGATGCGTTAAGGGAAGTAACATGTCCAGCCATCGGCAGGTTAATAAGAAAATCACATTTATCGCGAATCAGGCGGCCCATCCCTTTACCTTCGCTTCCAATTACAAGACCTAAAGGCATCGTTCCATCCATCTGACGGAAGTCTTGTTTCCCTTTTGCATCGGTACCGGCAATCCAGACGCCTCTTTCTTTTAATTCATCAATTGTTCTGGCCATATTCGTAACCCGGACAACCGGGATATACTCGATCGCTCCTGTTGAGGCTTTGGCTACTGTTGCCGTGAGCCCGACCGCTCTTCTCTTCGGAATAATGATCCCGTGCGCCCCGACTGCATCTGCGGTTCTCATGATGGAGCCAAGATTATGGGGATCTTCTATCTCATCCAGCAGCAAGAAGAAAGCTGCTTCATTTTTCTTTTCTGCAGCAGCAAACAAATCGTCGATTTCTGCATATTGATAAGCAGCAACCTGTGCGATAACACCCTGATGATTCCCCTCTGCCATCCCATCTATTTTTTTCTTGGGAACGAACTGGACCAGTACCCCGGCGGACTTCGCCAAACCGATTACCTGCTGCATCTGCCCGCTTTGCGAACCTTCTGCAATGAATATCTTATTAATATCCCTCTCTGACTTTAATGCTTCAATAACGGGATTTTTCCCGATGATAAAATCCTGGCTCACTTTGCCGCTCCTCCTTTCCTTTTCTCAACTAAATGTATGGATTCCAGAATCAGCTCTTCCATCCGCTCCTGTCTTTTCGACAAAAACAGATATCCGATAAGAGATTCAAAAGCTGTGCTGTATCTGTATGTTTGGACATCTGTATTTTTCGGCACCGATCCGGACTTTGCATTTCGCCCCCTGCGGACTACTGCCAGTTCTTCCTCCGTCAGCCGTTCAGAGTCAATTAATTCATGAATGATTATGGACTGGGCTTTTGCAGAAACATATCGGGTTGCCTCCTTATGGAGAAAATGGGGCCGAACCCGTCCATTCTGAAGGAGATGGTGGCGTATATAGGTTTCAAATACCGCATCCCCCATATACGCCAAGGCAAGACTATTCAATTGTTTTTCATCTATTTTGTTTTCATAGTGAAGCATTGCTTAGCCTCTTTTCCATCTGATTCCCTGCGGTGTATCTTCAAGGATAATATTCATCTCTTTCAGCTGATCGCGGATTTTGTCTGCCAGTTCGAAATTACGCTCTTTTCTGGCCTGCTGCCTCTGCTCAATCAGCTGTTCGATTTCCTCATCCAGAAGGTCAGCATTTGTTTCTTCAAGAGAAAGGCCCAATACGTCAAACAGCGTTTCGAATTCTTTCGTGAAAGCATCAATCACTTCAACAGCTGTGTTTTTCTCCATCAGATAATAATTCGCAAGCTTAGACAGTTCGAACAAAATAGATACGGCATTGGCTGTATTGAAATCATCATCCATATCTTGAATGAACTGTTCATGTAGAGAGGTTATTTTATCCAGCCACTCCTGATTATTATCAGTCAGGTTCACACTTGCTTCTTTGCGATGCTGCAAATTGTGATAAGACGTTTTAATGCGCTCGAGCCCTGTACGGGTATTTTCAAGAAGCTCATCACTGTAGTTAATCGGATGTCTGTAATGTACGGACAGCATGAAAAATCTTAGAACCTGCGGGTCATGCTTTTGGATAATGTCATGAACCAGGACGAAATTCCCCAGTGATTTAGACATTTTTTCGTTGTCGATATTAATATAGCCATTGTGCATCCAATAGCGGGCAAACGTTTTGCCTGTCAATGCTTCCGATTGGGCGATCTCATTTTCATGATGCGGGAAAGACAGATCCTGTCCGCCGGCATGAATATCAATTGTGTCCCCGAGGTATTTCCTTGCCATAGCCGAGCACTCAATATGCCACCCCGGCCTTCCCTGTCCCCAAGGGCTCTCCCACGCGATTTCCCCTTCCTTCGCTGCTTTCCAAAGAACAAAGTCGAGAGAATCCTGTTTCTTTTCGCCGACCGCAATGCGGGCACCGACCCGCAACTCATCAATGGACTGATGGGACAGTTTTCCGTACTCATCGAACTTACGGGTATGGTAATAAACATCCCCTTCTGATTCATACGCGAAGCCTTTATCAATCAATGTCTGGATAAACTCAATAATGATATCGATGCTTTCTGTCACTCTCGGGTGGACATCAGCCTTTCTGCAGCCCAGTGCAGAAACGTCTTCGAAGTAGGCATTAATGAATCGTTCCGCGATGCTTGGAACATCCGTTCCCAGTTCATTGGCTACGCGGATCAGCTTATCATCCACATCAGTAAAATTGGATACATACTGAACATCGAAGCCGCGGAATTCAAGATATCTGCGCACAGTATCAAATACAATTGGCGGGCGCGCATTCCCTATATGGATATAGTTATAAACGGTAGGACCGCACACATACATTTTCACTTTTCCCTCTTCTATGGGAATAAAATCTTCTTTTTGACGAGTAAGTGTATTATAGATTTGAATGGCCATGAATCTGGCTCCTTTCTTTCCTCAACGTTTCGACTTCGCCTTTTAATTCCTGCAGCTCCTTCTCCAATTCCTTAAACCGGTCTGCAATTGGATCGGGAAGATCACAATGATTTAAATCCTTGCTAATTTTTACTCCATCCCGGACTTTCACTCTTCCAGGAATGCCGACTACGGTTGAATTGGGCGGAACCTCATGAAGGACAACAGAGCCTGCCCCTATCTTAGAATTCTCTCCAATAGTAATGGAACCCAAAACCTTCGCACCAGTCGCGATCAGCGCGTTGTCCTTAATTGTAGGATGCCGCTTGCCTTTTTCCTTTCCGGTTCCCCCAAGTGTCACACCCTGGAAAACAGTTACATTATCACCGATTTCACAAGTTTCCCCGATGACAACCCCCATGCCATGGTCGATAAAAAAGCGTCTGCCAATCTTAGCTCCAGGGTGAATTTCAATTCCTGTGAAAAAGCGGCTGACCTGGGAAACAACTCTTGCAAGAAAATAAAACTTCCTTTTAAAAAGTGCGTGGGCTATGCGATGCGACCAGACAGCATGCAATCCTGAGTATGTTAATACTACTTCCAAATAACTTCTTGCTGCCGGATCCTGTTCAAATACCACTTCGATATCTTCCTTCATTCTTGCAAACATTGTTCATTTCCCCTCCCGACATAGATCTCGATCTCTTTTTTTATTTTTCTAAAGCTTTTCCCCTATAATATTTCTCCGCCCATAAAAGTAGGTTTTAAAATATAAAAAAGCGCCTCTGCCACAATCGGACAGAGACGCTTTATGCGCGGTTCCACTCTGTTTAGGCTTCAGAAGCCTCAACTTTAACTTGTTAACGGATAAGTTCCGCTCAAATCTACTAGGAAACATGGGCATCCGTTCAAATTGAGGCTCTGAGGCGCACTTCGGAAAAAGGAGAGGCTTAAACCACTTTCAGCCGGTGATGGTTCTCTCTAAAAAGCATCTTTTTTCTTACTTTTCCTCTTCAACACTTTTCGATATAGAATTTACTTAATACTATATTACATTTTCTCCAAGATGTTAACCAATAATGCTCATTAATCGAGTTTTTACTTTTTCTTTTCCTAAAAGCTCGATGGCCTGCGGCAGATCAGGCCCATGGGTTTGGCCAGTAGTAGCTGAACGGATTGGCATGAACAGTTTCTTGCCCTTGTGGCCTGTTGATTTTTGCACAGCCTTCATGGCCGCTTTAATTTCATCCGCTTTGAACTCTGACATATTATCAATTTCCTGCAGGAAAGCAGACAGCACTTCAGGAACCTGCTCTTCAGCCAGAACTTCCTTCGCTTCTTCATCAACTGTCATTTCTTCTGTAAAGAACAGTTCTGAAAGCTCAGCAATTTGAGCGCCATAGCTCATTTTTTCCTGATAAAGAGTGATCAGGCTTCTAACCCAATCTTCATTTTCCTGCTTCCAGTTTTCACTGATCTTACCTGCCTTTACCAGGTGAGGGGCTGAAATGGCCACCAGACGGTCTTGATCAAGCTTCTTCATGTACTGGTTATTCATCCACTCAAGCTTCTGCTTATCGAAAAGGGCAGGAGATTTTGATAATCTGCTTTCATCAAAAATATCAATGAATTCTTCTTTGGAGAAGATTTCTTCCTCGCCTGCAGGAGACCAGCCAAGCAGAGCAATAAAGTTAAAGAGCGCTTCCGGCAGATAGCCGAGCTCTTCATACTGCTCAATGAACTGGATAATTGTCTCGTCCCGCTTGCTCAGTTTTTTGCGGCTTTCATTGACAATCAGCGTCATATGGCCAAACGTCGGAATGTCCCAGCCTAATGCTTCGTATATCATCTGCTGCTTAGGCGTATTGGAGATATGGTCATCTCCGCGCAGGACATGAGAAATTTTCATAAGGTGGTCATCCACTGCTACGGCAAAGTTATAAGTAGGAGTGCCATCCTTTTTGACAATGACAAAATCGCCAAAGCCTTCAGATTCGAATGACACTTCGCCTTTTACCATGTCATTGAATGTCAATTCCCTGCCTTTTGGCACTAAGAAGCGGATGCTTGGCTTTCTGCCTTCTGCTTCCAGTGCAGCTCTTTCATCCTCTGTCAGATGACGGCATTTTCCTGAGTAAGCAGGAGTATCGCCTTTTGCAGATTGAGCTTCTCGCTCTGCTTCCAGTTCCTCTTCCGTACAATAGCATTTATAGGCATGCCCTTTGTCGAGCAATTCCTTGTAGTATGTTTCATAGATATGATTTCTTTCAGATTGGCGGTATGGGCCAAATTCGCCTTCCAGGTCGATGCTCTCGTCCCAATCCATGCCAAGCCATTTTAAATAGTGAAGCTGGCTTTCTTCGCCGCCTTCAATATTCCTTTTCTTATCTGTATCCTCAATGCGGATGATGAATTTCCCGCCTTTGCTTCTTGCAAACAAATAGTTGAAAAGCGCCGTTCTTGCATTTCCGATATGCAAATGTCCAGTCGGACTCGGAGCATAGCGGACGCGGATTTCATTTGACATACTAACTGCCTCCTTAAAATCTTAACGATAAAGTGAAACTCAATCAGTGGTACAACTATGGGGATTTGTTGCTGATACAAACGATAGAACACTTATTTGCTCATTTAGCCAGCTTTCCCGCTACTAATTGCTGATTGAACCAATCGGGCCTATACGGGCAGTTTGACTCCCGCGTATCTCCCTTGGAATCCTTTGAGTCCAAAATCGGGAGTCTTACTGCCCATTAGACTGCAATAAGCTATATTTTAACACTCAGGTTTTTCTTCTGAAAGGTAATTTTACTGGCTCTCTTTCTTTTTCAGCAAAACAGCGGCCTGGGAGGCGATTCCCTCCCCCCGTCCTGTAAATCCAAGCTTTTCTGTAGTTGTTGCTTTCACATTAATATTTTCTTTCCCGGTTTCCAGAAGCTCTGCAATCCGCTCCTGCATTTTCCCGATATGAGGAGCCATTTTCGGCTTCTGGGCAATGATGGTGCAGTCTGCATTAACCAGCTCATACCCTTTTTCTTTTACGATTCCCCACACATGCGCGAGCAGCTTCGCAGAATCGGCATCCTTGAATTCAGGATCAGTATCAGGAAAATGCCGACCAATGTCTCCTTCTCCAATTGCTCCAAGGCAGGCATCGGCCACTGTATGCAGCAGGACATCTGCATCTGAATGCCCCAGCAGCCCTTTCTCATATGGTATTTCAATACCCCCGATAATCAGCGGGCGTCCTTCTGCAAACTGATGAACATCAAAACCTTGTCCAATCCGAAACATTATACAATCTCCTTTATATATGACTTCTTTTCTTTATAATTGCTTCCGCAAAATAAATATCTTCTGGTGTAGTCAGCTTAATATTATCGTAACTTCCTTGAACAATCACCACTTCATTGCCTAAACGCTCCACAAGGCTGGCATCATCTGTTCCCAGGAAGCCGTCTTCCTCGGCCTTGCGGTGTGCCTCAAGCAGGGAAGAAACACGAAAGGCCTGTGGAGTTTGAACAGCCCACAGGCAGGAACGTTCAAGTGTTTCTGTAATTAAATTTCCGTCAGCTTTTTTAACTGTATCCTTCAGCGGTACTGCAAGAACAGCAGCTCCTTTTTCCCATGCTGCTTTCACCAGCGGCTGCAGTAAATCCCGGGTAATAAAAGGGCGGGCAGCGTCATGAACCAGCACCACTTGCTCACCCGAAACCGCCTTGGCCGCATTATAGACGCTATGCTGCCTTTCCTGCCCGCCTTCTGCCATAGCGGCCACTTTCGTAATCTGATGCTCTTTTAACAGAATGCGTATTTCTTCCTCATCCTGAGGATTGATTGCCAGATAAATGCCCGTGCATTCCGCGTCACTTTCAAAAACTCTTAACGTATGTATAAACACAGGGACATTCCCGATTTCCAGGAGAAGCTTATTCTTTCCGGCTCCCATTCTTTTCCCCTGCCCGGCCGCCGGGAGAATCACTTGATAATTCATATTATGGCTCCTATCTTTTAAAAAAGCAGGAAAAAGGCAGGGAAAGCAATCTCCCTGCACATTCTGTCCTACTTTCTATCATACATTATAAAGCTTTTTCCAGAAGCTTAGGTTTTGCAAAGATCATTCGTCCGGCTGATGTCTGCAGAACACTTGTGACAAGAACATCGATATGTTTGCCAATATAATTTCTGCCTTCTTCCACTACAATCATCGTGCCGTCGTCCAGATAAGCAATTCCCTGATTCTGTTCCTTGCCGTCCTTAATAACCTGTACCTTCATTTCTTCGCCTGGAAGCACAACCGGTTTGACGGCATTTGCCAGGTCATTAATATTGAGGACTGCCACTTTTTGCAGTTCACATACCTTGTTTAAGTTAAAGTCATTGGTCACAACGACGCCATTGGTTAGCTTAGCCAGCTTCACGAGCTTGCTGTCCACCTCTTGGATTTCTTCAAAATCGCCTTCATAGATTTCCACATTAATCGAAAGCTCTTTTTGGATCCGATTCAGTATATCCAGACCCCGTCTGCCACGGTTGCGCTTTAATACATCTGAAGAATCAGCAATGTGCTGAAGCTCTTCGAGTACAAACTGAGGAATGACAATCGTACCTTCCAGAAAGCCCGTCTGACAGATATCAGCAATGCGTCCATCGATAATAACGCTGGTATCAAGAATCTTGAGTGAGTTTTTGGGTGCAGCTTCAGGTTCGGGTTCTTCTTCACTGCTCTTCTTTTTCTTGCTTGAAATTAAACTTAAAAGCTCATCCCGCTTTTTAAAGCCCACCTGAAATCCTAGATAGCCGAACAGGAGCGTCAGAACAATCGGAGCAACGGTATTCAGAATCGGGACCTCAATCGCATTTAGTGCATATCCGATTAAAAAGGCAATGACTAATCCAAAAACCAGGCCGACACTTCCAAAAATAATATCTGTTATAGGTACTTTTACCAGTGATTCTTCTGCCCATCTCACGAAATTGACGACATGATCAACCGCCCAAAAAGTTAAAAGATAAAAAATAATAGCACCTAAAATGGCGGACACATATGGATTATTTAAAAGAGGAATGTCATCTAAACTGATTAATTTTAATAAGTCAGGAATCAAAAATATACCCAGCGTTACCCCGATAATAAGGAAGCATGCCTGTACAATACGTTTTAACATTCCGTCACCTCCTTTTAATCATTATAAACAAATTCACAAAATTGAAACCCTGAATCCGGGGGATTTTCAATTTTTCCCTAATTATTATTTCACGATAGTAAAAAAACGTCTTTATACTGCTTAAATTTTTACTTCTACACACTTTAAGGGTAGCACCATTGGCAATAAACTGTCAAATAATTAACTTATCATTTTAGCATAACTAATTACATAGTTCAATGGTCTCTTTATAGCTGACGGTCCGCAAAAACCTGCTCTTTTATGAGCTTAAGTCCTTCTTTAATTTTTCTGGCCCTTACCTCTCCGATTCCTTCTACCTCATCGAGCTCCTCTACTGTCGCCGTGATGATATTCGGAAATTCTTCAAACCGGTTAATCAGATTGTCGATAATAATCGGCGGAAGGCGGGGAACTTTATTCAGCATGCGGTAGCCGCGGGGGCATTTGAATTCTTCCGTATGAATATACCCATTGTAGCCAAGAAGCTTAAGAATGACAGAGTCTTCGAGCATTTCCCCTTTTGATAGCTCCTGAAGCTTAACAATTGCATCCCTTGAGTCGATGTCCCTGGATTGAGCATAGTCTTTTATAATCCATTCTGCTTCTCGTTCAAGCTCCATCAGCAGCTCATTCATCTGGAGCCGAATCAGCCTTCCTTCAGTACCCAGTTCACTTAAGTAGGTGAGCAGTTCATTTTTAATGCGCAGAACCATTTCGATATTATGAAAAACATGCAGGATGTCACTGTATGTAACAAGCTCTTCAAATTCCAGGATGCTAAGGTTGCCGATGCTCTGTTCAAGAACGACCTTATACTTTTCAAGAGTCTGCACGGCTACATTCGCCTTAGTTAAAATGACGCCAATATCACGCAGGGCATAGCGTGAATGGCCTTTATAAAGGGTAATGACATTTCGTCTCTGGGAAATGGCAATCACTAATGCGCCTGTTTGCCTGGCAACCCGCTCAGCCGTCCGGTGCCGCATGCCCGTTTCGGTTGAAGGTACACCAGGATCGGGAGCCAGCTGAGCATTAGCAATGAGAATCTTGTTCCCTTCTTCATTTAAAATAATGGCTCCATCCATCTTGGCCAGTTCATACAAATAGCTTGGCGAAAATGGGCAATTGATTTGGAACCCGCCATCAACAAGGTTACTCAACTTTTCCTTTGAGCCCAATACAATCAGCCCGCCTGTATTAGCGCGAAGAACATTATCAATCCCTTCCCTGATAGGCGTACCCGGAGCCATGAACCGAAGGATTTCACTCATCGTTTTTTCGCCCATTTTTTTAGTCTCCATCTTTATCCCCCTAACGCAGCCTTAAGAGCTTCACCGACCGAACTTACTCCGATTAGTTCAATTCCTCCCGGTGCGCTCCAGCCGCCAAGATTGTTCGCCGGCAGGATAACCCGCTCAAAACCCAGCTTGGCTGCCTCCTGCACTCTTTGTTCTATTCTTGATACTCTCCTGACCTCTCCTGTGAGTCCTACTTCTCCGATGATGCAGTCTGTTGCCTTTGTTGGCTTATCCCGAAAGCTTGACGCAATACTCACAGCAATGGCCAGATCAATAGCCGGTTCATCAAGCTTCACTCCGCCAGCGACTTTTAAGTATGCATCCTGATTTTGCAGGAGCATCCCGACCCGTTTTTCCAAAACCGCCATCAGGAGCGGAACCCGGTTATGATCAATTCCTGTCGCCATTCGTCTTGGATTTCCAAAGCTTGTTGGAGAAATCAGCGCCTGAATTTCAACCAGGACTGGCCTCGTTCCTTCCATAGAAGCAACGACTGTTGAACCGGCAGCTCCCTGTGACCGCTCTTCCAGGAAAATTTCTGACGGGTTAGCCACTTCCTCAAGCCCAAATTCCTTCATTTCAAAAATGCCCATCTCGTTTGTTGAGCCAAATCTGTTTTTCACTGCCCGCAGGATCCGGTATGTATGATGGCGTTCGCCCTCAAAGTACAAAACCGTATCAACCATATGCTCCAGAAGTCTTGGACCGGCAATGGACCCTTCCTTTGTAACATGCCCTACGATAAAAATGGCAATTCCCTTCGTTTTGCCGATGCGCATTAGCTCAGCGGTACATTCCCGGACCTGAGAAACGCTGCCAGGCGCTGATGTCACTTCAGGATGAAAGATCGTCTGAATGGAGTCTATAATGACAAAGTCAGGACTCACTGAATCAATCGTTCTGCTGATTTCATCAAGGCTGGTTTCCGAGTAAACAAGCAGACTGTCTGAAGAAACACCTAAGCGGTCAGCACGCAGCTTCGTCTGACGCATGGATTCTTCCCCTGATATATAAAGAACAGAATGCTTCCTGTTCGCCAGCTGTGATGACACTTGAAGAAGAAGCGTTGATTTCCCGATGCCCGGATCTCCCCCAATAAGAACAAGGGAACCTCTAACGATTCCTCCCCCAAGGACACGGTTTAATTCTATTAAATCGGTATGTATGCGTGGTTCGCTGACTGTTTCAATGGATGTAATCGGTGTAGCTTTCGCCGCTATGGCAGAGCCCTGTGAATGAGCAAAAGCGCCCCTTCTCGTTGAAGCAGGCTTCTCCACCTCTTCCACCATCGTATTCCACTGTCCGCATCCCGGACATTTCCCCATCCACTTCGGTGATTCATAGCCGCATTCCTGGCACATGAATTTCGTTTTTCTTTTAGCCATACTTCTTCCCCTCTCTGTACACATTCATCCAGCCGTATTAAAGGAAATCTTAATATTACCGGCCTTGCATGAAAGAACCAGTGATGACAGAAGTACGGTTTACTTCCTATTCCCTTTTCCAACGGGTCTTAAAATGTTTTTGTCCTGATATCTCTTTCTCTCTTAAAATTAACATAAAACGGCAGAATAAACCTCTTTTAAGGCTGTAATGAAGAAATGGGCTGATAGAGTACAAAAAGGTACACGTATAACAGGGACGTGTACCTTTTTGCTGTGTAAAATCTATTGATGCTTTATTAGGGGTTCGTTAACCTTATTTCTGAAGATTTGCTGTTCCGCTTGGTTCAGCCGTTTTCACAACAAATTCTCCATCCTTTACATCGATTACCACAGATTGCCCGGTTAGGACTGTGCCCTTTAACAGCTCTTCGGATAAGCGGTCTTCAATATGCTTTTGAATAGCCCGGCGAAGCGGACGTGCACCGTACTCAGGATCATAACCCTCAACCGAGATTTTTTCTTTGGCTGCATCCGTCAATTCCAGTGTAATATCCTGTTCCTTCAATCGTTTCGTTAAAGTGTCAGACATCAGCGAAACAATTTCCTGAAGATGCTTTTTCTCCAATGCATGGAAAACGATGATTTCATCGATACGATTCAGGAATTCCGGTCGGAAGGACTTTTTCATCTCCTCCATTACTTTTCCTTTCATATCTTTGTAATCCTGTTCCCCATCCTGGATGTTAAAACCAACGTATTTGTTCCGCTTAAGTGCTTCAGCACCTACATTGGATGTCATAATCAGAACGGTATTGCGGAAATCAACGGTTCTGCCCTTAGAGTCTGTTAATCTTCCGTCTTCCAATACCTGTAAAAGGATGTTGAATACATCAGGATGTGCCTTTTCAATTTCATCCAGCAGCACAACAGAATATGGCTTTCTGCGGACTTTTTCGGTTAACTGCCCGCCTTCTTCATATCCTACATAGCCTGGAGGTGAACCTACCAGACGGGATGTAGAGTGTTTCTCCATGTATTCTGACATATCGATGCGGATCATCGCATCCTCGTCACCGAACATCGCTTCTGCTAATGCACGGGCTAGCTCCGTTTTACCTACACCAGTCGGCCCAAGGAATACAAATGAGCCAATCGGGCGCTTCGGATCTTTAAGGCCTGCACGGGCACGGCGGACTGCCTTCGAAATGGCCTTAACCGCTTCTTCCTGTCCGATTACACGGGAATGAAGAATTTCTTCCAGGTTCAGAAGCTTTTCTGTTTCTGTTTGGGCCAGCTTCGATACAGGGATTCCAGTCCAGCTGGCCACAACATTGGCGATGTCCTCAACCGTCACTTCACTGTTCTCTTTGCCCTGCTTTTCTTTCCATGTTTTCTTCGTTTCTTCAAGCTGTTCGCGCAGACGCTGCTCTGTATCTCTTAAGGAAGCCGCCTTTTCAAATTCCTGGCTTTGAACGGCAGCATCTTTCTCTTTCCTTACATCCTCGAGTTTAACCTCCAGCTCTTTCAGGTTTGGAGGGGTAGTATAAGAGCGAAGTCTTACCTTCGAACCCGCTTCGTCAATTAAATCAATCGCTTTATCTGGAAGGAAGCGGTCTGAGATGTAGCGGTCTGATAGTTTTACAGCCGCTTGAATGGCCGCATCCGTAATCGTCACGCGATGGTGTGCCTCATAACGGTCACGAAGACCTTCAAGAATCTGTACTGATTCTTCCGCAGTAGGCTCATCAACCGTAATAGGCTGGAATCTTCTTTCAAGTGCCGCATCCTTTTCAATGTATTTTCTGTATTCATCAAGAGTTGTTGCACCTATGCACTGAAGTTCACCGCGTGCCAGAGAAGGCTTTAAGATGTTGGAAGCATCTATCGCCCCTTCTGCTCCGCCTGCACCTATTAATGTATGAAGCTCGTCAATGAATAAAATAATGTTTCCGGCCTGCCTGATTTCATCCATTACCTTCTTCAGGCGGTCTTCAAATTCACCGCGATACTTCGTTCCAGCTACAACTGTACCCATATCAAGCGTCATAACCCTTTTATCACGAAGAGTCTCCGGCACTTCGTTATTAATGATCTGCTGTGCCAGGCCTTCTGCAATGGCTGTTTTACCTACACCAGGCTCACCGATCAAAACCGGGTTGTTTTTCGTCCTGCGGCTTAATACTTCGATTACGCGCTGAATTTCTTTGCTTCGCCCAATAACCGGATCCAGGCTTCCTTCTCTGGCAATAGCAGTCAAATCACGTGCCAATCCATCCAGTGTCGGTGTGTTCGCATTGGCTGCGGACCCTCCCTGATGGCTGCCGGACTCATTGCTGCCTAATAGCTGAAGCACTTGCTGACGCGCTTTATTGAGGCTGACTCCTAGGTTATTCAACACTCTCGCTGCCACGCCTTCGCCCTCGCGGATCAGGCCAAGCAGGATATGCTCTGTTCCTACATAGGAATGGCCAAGCTTTCTTGCTTCGTCCATGGAAAGTTCAATAACTTTCTTGGCACGCGGTGTATAGTGAATGGTCTGGGAAGCATCCTGCCCCCTGCCGATTAAATTCTCAACCTCTTTTTGGATCTTATCAGAGCCGAGGCCTAAAGCATACAAAGCTTTTGCAGCAATGCCTTCACCTTCGCGTACAAGCCCCAGCAGAATATGCTCTGTTCCGATGTTGTTATGTCCTAAACGGATTGCTTCCTCCTGTGCTAAAGCCAATACTTTTTGAGCTCTTTCCGTAAATCGTCCGAACATCATATTTTCATCCTCCCAACTCTTGATCTTCCATTTTTAATCTTTCCCTGATTAATGAAGCCCTGCGGATATCGCGTTCATGCGGTCTCAGCGGCCCGCCTGCATATTGCTGCAGGAATCCGGGCTGTGTCAGGATCATCAGCTCATTCAATATATTTTTTGATATGTTTTTAATGTACTTCATATCAATCCCCAGGCGAACATCAGACAAGCATTGTGCTGCTTCCTTTGATTCAATGATCCGGCTATTTGATAAAATGCCATAAGAGCGGAAGACTCTGTCTTCTAATTGTATGTTAGAAGTCTTTGCTAATGCTTCCCTTGCCGATCTTTCCTGAGAAATCAGCTGGCTGACAACGCTTTTCAGATCCTCTGCGATATCCTCTTCTGATTTTCCGAGAGTGATCTGATTTGAAACTTGAAAGATGTTACCTAAAGCTTCGCTGCCCTCCCCGTAAATTCCTCTAACAACTAAACCAAGCTGGTTAATTGCCGGAATAATCCGGTTCATTTGCTGTGTGAGAACGAGGCCCGGCAAATGCATCATAACCGATGCCCTGAGCCCTGTACCTACATTTGTGGGACAGCTTGTTAAAAAGCCAATATTTTCATCAAATGCATAATCGGCTTCTTCCTCCAGCCAATCATCAATTTCATTCGCCATACTTAAGGCTTCAGAAAGCTGAAACCCCGGAAACAGGCATTGAATCCTTATATGGTCTTCTTCATTAATCATGATGCTGACTTCTTCATTTTCAGAAAGAAGGCAGGCACCATAAGTTGAATTCTCAGCAAGATGGGGACTGATCAGATGCTTTTCCATCAGCACTCTTTTTTGAAGAGGCTGAAGGCGATCCATTAATAAAAGCTCCATTTCCCCAAGTTTCGAAAAAGAAGAATGCTCCACCCTCGCCTTTATTTTTTCAATGACTGCTTCTGCTTCTTCATTTGAAAATAAAGTGGGGAATTTATATTGCTTTATATTGCGGGCAAGCCTGATTCGTGAACTTAATACAATATCGGAATCAGGACCTTCCGCACTCATCCAGGAGCTAATAGCTTGATTCATGAAACGTTCCAGCGACAAGCTTACTCCCCTCCCTTTTGATCGGCATTGAGCTGCTTTTCCAATTTCCTTATTTCGTCCCTCAATTCTGCCGCTCTTTCAAACTCTTCTTTGGCAATCATTTCTTTTAAATTGTTTTTTAAATCATCAATATTCCTTCGCAAGTGAATGGTTCCCCCGATTCGCGCAGGAATTTTTCCGCTGTGTGAGAAATTCCCGCTGTGTAGCCTTCTAAGAATAGGGTTCAATTGATCTTTAAAGGTCTCATAGCAGTTGGCGCATCCAAAGCGGCCTACTTTAATAAACTGCTGAAAGGTGAGGGAACATTGCTCACACTGCAGGACTTTCTCCTGCTGAAAAGCGTCCTGGCCCGATTCCTGAAAGGCAGGCTGAATATTCAGAAGACCAGCAAGCAAGTTATTTATTGAAAAACCAGACCCGCTGCCCAGCATAAACATTTCACCTTTTTCCTGTGCGCATTTCTCGCAAAGATGAAACTCTGCTTTCTCGCCATTTACAACCTTTGTAAAGTGCAGCGTGGCCGGCCTTTGGTTACATTCCTGACAAATCATGACGTCACCTCTCCAGCTCACTACTATTTATATTTCAAAGTGGTTAACATTGCCTTAAGCATTCTTGCCCTCAGCTCATCCCTGAATGGAAGATCAATATACAGAACAGAGCGGTCTATAACACTAAGCATTATTTTAGCTTCCCTATGTGTTATAATCTCTTCTTCTACCAGACGGTAAATGACATTCTCTGCACTGCTCTGGGCAATCCTGCTTTGAACCAATGAAATTAACTGGTCAATTAAATCAGCATGGTCATAGGACTGGACTTTCATAATCCGGATGAAGCCCCCGCCTCCCCGCTTACTTTCTACTGCATAGCCTTTCTCAATCGTGAAACGGGTGTTGATCACATAATTGATCTGAGAAGGAACACACTGGAACTTATCAGCAATTTCACTTCTTTTAATTTCCACGATTTCCCTTTCGCTCTTCTCTAAAACCTGTTTGAGATAATTTTCAATTATGTCGGATATATTCCTCACCAGGCCTCCCCCTATCTGACTTTGACTATATTTGACATTAATTATACATGATTTATGTAATTTCTTGCAATTGGCGGGTATTAATAATTTTCCCCCATTTTTTGACTTCCCAAACCTGAAAATGGAAGTTAATGTCGATAACAATATATTTTTGATTGGGCGGGTTTGTGCTTGGATGGGAGAAGTTTTTTTGGAGGCTGGGAAGTGTTTTGCGCTTGATTGCCAGATGGACAGATGATATGGTTAGCTGTCCTTGCTTGATGTTCGGTCGGAATAGAGAGATGGAATCCTGCAGAATGGCTGAATGAACCTGCTGAATGCCCTGATTCTGGATTCTATGAAGCTGCGATGCAGTTAGCGATACTTTTATCTAGCATGAATTGAGCTTTATGAAGTAAACTCACATTTAGCCCAATTTCCCACTAAAAAGCAGAGTCCAAATAAGAAATTTGTATTCAATAAATCTCCAGACATACAAAAAAGAGCACCCATCAGGTGCTCTTTCATATGCCCGGCAGCGTCCTACTCTCACAGGGGGACAGCCCCCAACTACCATCGGCGCTGAGAAGCTTAACTTCCGTGTTCGGTATGGGAACGGGTGTGACCTTCTCGCTATCGCCACCGGACTATGTAATTGAAGAAACTTCGTTCCCTCAAAACTAGATAATGCATGAAGAAGCATTTGCCGAGTATTCACCAATGACTTGGTTAAGTCCTCGATCGATTAGTATCAGTCAGCTCCACATGTCGCCACGCTTC